>JBDNFT010000453.1:0-4475 GCA_041689695.1 Planctomycetaceae bacterium
AATGACACTTTGTCCGTCGCGATCGCAGACCTGGAAAACCTGTTGCGCAGTACGCAGATTGCGACCGTGTTTCTGGATGATCAACTGCAAATTCGCAGCTTCACGCCCGCGATTTCTGATATCTACGGCTTGATCCCGACGGACGTGGGTCGACCGCTGGAGCGATTTGTGCCATTCGTCGATGACATGCCGCCGTTGCCCAATCCAAAAGAACTGACGCTGCGCGGTTCGATCGAACATAAAGTACACGCGAACAATGGCGAGACCTATCTGCGGCGTGTGTTGCCATACCGGTCGCACACGGGAACATCAGAAGGCATGGTTTGTACGTTTACCAATGTCACAGACCTGACGGAAAGCGAGGAATTGTTCCAATTGCTGATCGATGCGTCATCGCAGATGGTGTGGGTCACAAATTCAGAAGGCAAGGCCGTCGATGATTCCCCAGGTTGGCGTGAGTTCACCGGTCAAACGTTTGACGAATGAAAAGATTTTGGATGGTCGAATGCCATTCATCCGGATGATCGTGAGCCGACAATGATCGCGTGGCAACGGGCGGTAGAGACTCTGGAACCTTTCAGCATCGAGTACCGTTTGTGGCATCACAGCGGTGACTACCGGTGGACTCACGTTCGAGCGGTTCCTCAATTGTCCGTCGATCGTCGCGTCAAATGCTGGATCGGAATGAACAGCGATATCTCGGAACGCAAGCACGCGCAATTGGAACTGGAAGCTCGCGAGCGGCAGCTTCAGACGATCACCAACGCTATCCCGCCGATGATAGCGTTCATCGATCAGGAAGAGCGCTACGCTTTCGTCAATGCAGCCTTTGCGAAGCAGTTTGGCCGGAGCATAGATGAGATCATCGGTGAGCGAGTCCGTGATGTGCTGGGAGCAGAAACGTTTGCGGTCGTCAGCTCTCATCTCCGCGACGGGCTGGCAGGCAAGCCAGCCATGTTCGAGCTGAGTTTACCAGCCGCCGCGATCCAGGCCCGTGATGATGACAAAACGAAATCGGCTGAATCGAAATCGGTCGAATCAAATACTGCGGAAACAAAATCGCCTGAATTAAAATCTGCTGGCTCAGAGATGCGGTTCAAAGCGGTCGCGTATGTCCCGGAGATCGACGACAACGGACAGATCGAAGGTGTGCATGTGCTGATCTCGGACATTACAGAACGCAAACGGCGGGAACTGGATCTAAGATTCCGGGCTGCACTTTTGGAATCGATTTCGCCTCTGTCGACTGTCGATGAAATCGCTGCACTGGCCACCAGAAAAGTGGCGGAACATTTCAATGCGGATCGATGCCTGCTGGCGGAAGTCAATCTTTCTGAAAATGTGGCATTGGTGAAGTATGAGTTTCGAGCGACCGACGACGTGCCTTCATCGATCGGCAAACATGCGCTCGATCAGTATCTGATGCCCGACGAACATCGCGCGTATCGCGACGGTCAGCGATTGCAAATCGACGATATCAGCGTTGACGGTCGATTGCCTGAAAAGATCGCGGGCTTTGACGCATTGAGCATTCGTGCATTTGCCAATGGTCGCTACATCATTGACGACAATCAACGTATGACGTTGACTGTCCTGAAATCCAATCCGTATCGGTGGAAGACTTCGGAAATCGAATTCCTGGATGATCTGGCAACGGCAATTTACCTGCGGTTGGATCGAGCTCAGTCAGAAGCGGAACTTCAGGAGTCGGACAATTTCAACCGCACGGTCCTTGCCAGTAGCCCGGACTGTGTCAAAGTCCTGGACTTAGACGGCCGTGTACTGATGATGAATGAACCCGGTCTGGCATTGATGGAAATCGATAGCTTTGAACCGCTGCTCGGTAAAGAATGGTGGAGTCTTTGGCCCGAGGAATACCAATCGCAAGCGCGAAGTTCTCTCGTCGAAGCGAGAGAGAGCGGAGAGAGTCGCCTGGAACTATTTCGCAGCACGCCGAAAGGAACGCCGAAGTGGTGGGACGTCGTCATACGACCGATCATCAGTTCCGATGGCAGGCCGATACGATACGTTACTGTGTCTCGTGACGTCACTGAACAACGCAGGAAGACTACGGAACTGTCTGCGGCAAAATCGAAGTTGGATTTGTCGCTGGAAGTCAGCAACATGTCTCCGTGGAGCTGGGACGTGAAGAACAACGTCCCCATGATTGACGCCGTTTCCAAAAGATACTACGGACTGCCGGAGGACAAACCAGTGACTGTCCTGGACGTCCTGAATCAGATCGATGAATCGCATCGCGATCGCGTCGGCTCTGCCATTCAGCATGCTCTCGAAGTCGGCGGTGTGTATGACCAGGAATACCCGGTTTGGTTACCGTCTGGCAAAAAACGATGGGTGCGAGCCCGCGGGCAATCCGTGTGGAACGACGATGGAACGCTGGAAGACTTTTTCGGCGTCGTCATTGACATTACCGATCGCAAGGAACGCGAACTGGATTTGGCAAATCGAGAAGCACACCTGCGTCGCGTCATTAATAACCAACTTGGTTTGGTGGGTGTGATTGATCGCCAGGGAATTCTAGTCGAAGTCGATGATCGTTGGCTCGAAATCGCGCGCGTCGCACGTGCAGACGTCGTTGGCAGGCATTTTGCGGAAGCACCATGGTGGAACTACGATCCGGCAGTTACCCAACAGATGCGCAACGCTATGGATCGCGCATTTTCGGGCGAAGTGGTTCGGTATGACGTATCACTGTTTTCCCAAGGCGATGACGGAGTGATGATCGATTTCATGATTGCGCCGGTGAAAAATGAAAGCGGTGAGGTTGAATTTTTGATTCCATCGGGTGTCGACATCCGCCAACGCAAGAAAGTCGAACTCGATCTTGAGCAACGAGCACGATTGGCCGAATTGCATACAACACTGGCGATTGAGTTGACTCGCGGAGAAAGTATGGCCGCCACATTGCACGCCGCGATTGAACGGTTTGTGGAAACGTTGGACGTGGCGTTGGTGCGGATCTGGCTGTGTGATGATTCCGAATCTGTTTTAACGCTGGCGGCAAGTGGTGGCATCTCCGTGCATCCTGACGAACAGCAGGCGAACATTCCATTCGGTGAATTCCAGACGGGCCGGATCGCTCGCGATCAGACACCGATCCTCAGCAATGAAGTTGCGAACGACGCCAGAATCAGCGACCGGCAATGGGCGATGTCCAAAGGTATGATTTCGTTTGCAGGCTACCCGTTAATGATCTCGGGACGAACCATTGGCGTCCTGGAGTTATTTTCGCGGCGTCAGTTCTCAGCAACCGAATTTGAGCAACTTCAGCCGATGTCAATCGCGGTCGCCCAGTGTATCGAACGACTCAAGTACGCCCCGCTGCTGGCCGAAAACTCTCTGCGATTCAAAATGGCGCTCAGGGCCGGCGGAATGGCAGCGTGGGAATGGAAGGACGGTGACAGCATCTGGACTGATGAACTTTACGAACTACTGGGTGTGTCCAACGATCAGAAGGCCCGTCCGGAACTGTTTTTTTCGCTGGTGCATCCCGACGATGTCGAAAAGTTGATTTCAGCATGGCAAGCGTCGATCGACGGTTCCCACGAGTACAACACCGAATTTCGAATTGTCCGTCCCGACGGGCAAATCCGTTGGATCGCCGGGATCGGCGACTCGATCCGCGATACGGATGGCAAGGTTGTTCGAATGTACGGTGTCAATTGGGACTCAACCGCCGACCATGACCGCGAGGCGGCTTTAATGGAGAGTGAGCGACGCAATTCTACAACTGTCTGCTCCACCGGCATTCGCGAGTGGAGGAACTGATACATGGGCCAGCTTGCTCGGTATCTTCAAGGCCAGTTTGTGGAACGCACGCCGCGTGGCTGGACGTGTGCAGTTGAGGCACGGGTTTTGGATGGGGGGGTTGAGAGGCTGCGGGGTTATGCGCCGCAGGCGGATGTGTTGTTGGCCTCGAATGATGGGCGGCAATCTCCCGGCGATCTGCTACGGAAAATTGCTTCCGATCGCCCAGCAGTTGGATGTTGGCCTGATGAATTGCACTGAATGTGAACAGGTTGCGGGAACGGTTTGATAATGCCGTCTTTGTCATATCGACTCGCCCAGTGAAGACCCCGACCTCGTCAATTGTCTGCCGCGTGATTGCCATCCAATCGCCACGGTCGTCAAAGATCGAACGCTTTGCATGACGTTGATGCGCCATCGAAACTTCATGCGATTGTCGAGCCTGTTCCAGTCGGGCTGCATCGCACTGCGTGTGGATTTCAACAGTGATGTAACTCGCACTGTGAGTGTCTCCGGCGAGTCCTGCGATCGTTTCGTGTCCGGAGAGGACGGTGTACTCAATCTCATCGTGAAGCTGCAGGTAAACGAGATATTCGCCGGTCTTGAATCTCCTGGCACGTAAACTTTGGCTGGTTCCCAGGACTATCGCGGGGATTGTGATCGGCCGGGACGTGCTGGCATCCGGTTCAGAACCGGGGACGAACGCC
>JBDNFT010000454.1:0-5036 GCA_041689695.1 Planctomycetaceae bacterium
AAGTCTTGACGACTTTCGCTGCCAAATTTTGATCACTCGATAATGAAAGTCACGACGTTGGTTACCGTTGAAAAAGCAACTCAAACAATTAATGGCGCCCAGATCCTGATCGAGATGCTCGTTCGGCTGGGAACAGATACGATTTATGCCTACCCTGGTGGTTGCAGCATGCCGCTGCATCAGGCACTGCGTGAACAACGTGAAAAGATCCGCACAATTCTGCCACGTCACGAACAAGGTGGCTGCTTTGCTGCTCAGGGGATTGCACGTTCCACCGGCAAGATCGGTGTCTGCATGGCGACCAGCGGGCCGGGTGCCACGAATCTGGTCACTGGCATCGCTGACGCAAAATTGGACAGCATCCCGCTGATCGCGATCACTGGTCAAGTGCCGCAATCAGTCATCGGAACAGATGCGTTCCAGGAAACGCCTATCGTCGAAGTCTGTCGCGCGATCACCAAACATCACTATTTGATCACCGACATCCGCGACGTTGCTCGCATCGTGAAGGAAGCCTTCTACATCGCATCAACCGGTCGCCCTGGTCCGGTTCTGATCGACGTCCCAAAAGACGTCCAGTTGGATTCCATTCCGCTCAGCGAAGTGGACTTTGATCCACCGATGAATTTGCCCGGCTATAACCCAGTGATTCCTAAGGCTGCCCCGGAACAAATTCGCCAAGTACTTGCCGCAATCAAGCGCTCAAAGCGACCTGTTCTTTACGTTGGCGGTGGCTGTATTCAAAGCGAGGCTGCGGAAGAACTTACAAAGTTCGCATTGCGAACCGGCATTCCAGTCACAATGACGGTCATGGGTTTGGGTGTTTTCCCCGGAACACATCCGCAGTCGCTGCACATGCTGGGGATGCACGGCACTGTCTATGCAAATTATGCCGTGGACCAAGCCGACTTGCTGTTGGCGTTCGGCGTTCGCTTTGACGACCGTGTGACCGGCAAGCTGGCAGAATTCGCAAAACACGGCAAGATCGTCCATGTTGATGTCGATCCATCGGAAATCAACAAGAACAAAGAAGCCCACATCCCGATTCATGCAGACGTTCGAGAAACACTGGTGGCCCTGAATGCTGCTCTGGCCGATTCGGACATTCCGGATCTGACCGAATGGAAACACATGATCGACGGCTGGAAGGCCAAGTTTCCACTGGCATATGCAAATTCTGGCGATGCCATTCTGCAGCAATATGCGATCGAAGAATTGTGGCGTCAGACACAGAAAATGGACTGCTACGTTTCAGTCGGCGTTGGTCAGCACCAGATGTGGGCTGCTCAGTTCTTCAAATTCAATAAGCCACGTCGCTGGTTGAGCAGTTCTGGTCTCGGCACTATGGGCTTCGGACTTCCAGCAGCGATGGGTGTTCAGTCGGCTCATCCGGATGCATTGGTGTTTGACATCGACGGCGACGGGTCGTTCCAGATGAACATTCAGGAACTTGCGACCCTGCATTGCGAAAAACTACCTGTGAAGATCCTGTTGCTGAACAATCAGCACTTGGGCATGGTGGTGCAGTGGGAAGACCGATTCAATTCGGGCCGCCGAGCTAATACATATCTTGGCCCTGCAGATCATCCTGAGGCACTTGGTGAAGGCGACGGTTCAATGCCGGTCGATACTTTCCCGAACTTCGTGCAGATTGCCGAAGCATACGGCGTAAAGGCCCGTCAGGTCCGTAGCAAGGCCGAATATCCGAAGGCGATCGCGGAGATGATCAACCACAAGGGGCCGTATTTATTAGATGTCATCTGCCCGTATCAGGAACATGTGCTACCGATGATCCCCGGCGGAAAGACTGTTCGGGATATTATCACCGAGTAGTTCATCCACAAGATAGACAATCAGCGACCGTGTACCGTGAGCACCAACGACAACCAGCCGTGAGCACTTCTGTTGCGGCATTCATATGATCGTTAATTCTGTCGGCCCCCATCATGCACGACACTGCTTCTTCCGCTACAGCAAACGTTCCACCGAAGCGACAGTGTCATTCGAACACATCGACGAACTTTTTCGCCAGTAGCTTCGCTTCTTCCATGCAACCGCTGTTCGCCATCGGCTGCCCGCAGCAAGTCTGATCCGTAGGGAAGACAACTCCGACTCCGAAGTGTTCCAGCACTGAGGAAGTCCTTCTTCCGAGGCTCCTGCCTCGGAACACATTGCCTTGTAGGCTCCCGCCTCGCCGATTTTCGCTGGAGGCAGGAGCCTCCTGCGCATTGCGTTCCAGGGCTGGAGCCCCGGAACGAGATGTGGCACCTCCAATGAAAAAATTTGCGCATTTTTCAATCACCGCTATTGACCGCCCGCAACAACACTGTAATATCAAGCCATTACAGTAATTGGAGGCGAGTATGATTTGTCAAATTGACACCAAAAACGGCATCCCGATTTACGAGCAGATTTGCAGGCAAGTCAAATTTGCCATCGCGAACGGTTCGCTGCTCGTTGGGGAGCACGTGCCATCAGTGCGAGACATGGCGACTCGGGCTGCGGTCAACGTCAACACGGTCGCGCGAGCCTACCGCGATCTCCAGGCCGAAGGCGTCCTCATTTCTATCCGAGGCACGGGGTTGGCCATCTCCGCAGACGCTCTGGAAAAATGTCGTCGCAGCCGGCTGAACATGATTGGCGAACGCCTGCGATACATCCTGCGCGAGGCAATGCAAAACGGTGTGACGTCAGATGAAATCCATTCGCTGGTTCGCAGCGAGTGGGATGCGTTGCAGCAGGAGTCACCGTCGTAAACGATTGCATTATTTCTGATTTGAAATTCGAAATCTAAGATTTGAAATCACAAGAGGCACTGCACATGAATCCCGTCATTCAGCTCAACTGCGTTTCAAAACGCTTCGGCAAAGTCCAGGCTCTTGATGATGTCACATTGCAAATCCAGCCAGGCACAGTCTGTGCGGTGCTCGGAGCGAACGGTGCTGGTAAGAGCACTGCAATTCGCCTGTTGCTGGGCTTTGAATCCCCAGACCGAGGTGGCATCGAAGTGTTGGGAATGAATCCTCACACGCATGCGCTGGAGATTCGATCACGTGTCGGCTACGTCTCAGATGCTCCGCCTTTGTACGAATGGATGACGGTTCAGGAAATTGGCTGGTTCGCCGCCGGTTTCTATCCGACAGGTTATCAGGCGGAATACGACAAGCTCACGAAACGATTTGATCTCGATCCGTCGCAGAAGATCAAAGGTCTGTCAAAGGGCACACGAGCCAAGGTCGCACTGTCACTGGCGATGGCTCATCGACCTCCGTTACTGATCATGGACGAACCGACGTCAGGACTGGATCCGCTCGTCCGGCGTGAGTTCCTCGAAAGCATGATCGACGTTGCCGCCGAGGGACGATCGGTGCTGCTTTCCAGTCATCAAGTGGGCGAAGTCGAACGAGTCGCCGATGATGTCATCGTGCTGATGAACGGCAAAGTGATTGCTCACGAGCGGTTGGAAGATCTCAAGCAATCCGTGACGGAGGTGGCCCTCAGCCTGCCGACCGTAAACACTTCACCACCAGCAATACCAGGCAACGCGGTCGCTCATGTCGCTTACGGCAACGAACACGTCTGGCTTGTGAGAGACCTCGACGCAGGTCGCCTTGCCGATCTCTGCCGAGCCCAGGAATTGCCACAGGCGATAGTACGCAAACCCTCGCTGGAAGAAATCCTGTTGACGCTATTAAGGCAGAATCGAAATCAGCACGCGGCCGTGATGGCGACGCCCGCTGCTCTGATGGCCGCGAAATCTACAGCACACGGCCAGAAATGAGGCTGCCAGAATCTTGCGATTGTCCCCTCTCCCCCCGCAATCGATTTTCAAACTTCATCAATGTTCCACGGGGGAGAGGGGACATACTTAACATTGGCTTCCAAAGGACCACACAATGAACGCCACTTTCACTCGCCTGCTGTGGAAAGAATATCGGGCTCAACGAATGTTGTGGGTCGTGCTGTTGTTTGGCTGGCTTGCCATCCATCTTCTGTGCGTCTTCAACGAAACATCGGTGCTCGACATCATGCCTGTCGTTCCGATGATTTCGGTCTGTTTTGTCGTGGCAGCGGGCATCATCGCGTTCGCAGGTGAGGAAGATGAGAAGACCGCCAACTTACTGCGGATGCTGCCGTTCCAGACGCGGACGTTGATGTCCTCAAAACTGACTGCCGTTGCCGTCGGCTGTCTGACCCTAGTCATGTCAATGCTGGTGTTGAGCGTTTTCCTTGAACTGATTCTTAGCGGCGTTGTCTTCATAGCCGCTGCGATTGTAGATCAACCATCAGAATTTCGCTTCCCCGTCGTCAGACCAACGGTGAACTCCTTTGCATGGCAGGATGGCGAGGTGTTTTACCTCCCGGCATTTCTCGCACTCGTGTTTGGAATTTCGGTGTTCTCTTCAATGGTCACACGACGAGTCTTTTCGGCAGTCGGACTCACGGTGGCCATGATCCTGGGAATCGTGATCACCGCGCTGGCAATAACTGATGACATCCGCCAAGGACAATTGAGAGCAATCGCACCATGGATCGCCGGAATCGCCGCAATCCTGATGACACTCTCCACCGCAGTTCTTTCGCGGCCGTGGCATCTGGGCCGGTTGCCTCGACGCTGGACGCTGCCCGAGACAGCAGAGAACTCTGTCACCCGCCGCATTCCTTCATTCAAGTGGCTTTGGCGGCGATGGCTGCGAAGAATCGTCGCCAAGCCGCTGACAATGCCGCGAATCCTCGCAATGCTGACATGGCGAGAATGCCGTTCAGCCGTTCCGTTCGCTCTGACATGGCTGACGATCGGCGTACTGATTTGTTCAGGACGATATTTCAGCAGCGTCGAGTATCCGTGGCCCTTCTTGTTCCTGATTGTCTTCATCCACGAATGCGGTCAGCGAACAATGCGAGACGATCAGCGAACGCAAGCGATTTCGTTGCTGGCGAATGTCGGAGTTCATCCGCTTCAGATCTGGTTCTCAAAAACATTTGTTTGGCTATGCGTGGCGTGTGCTGTTGGATGCGTATTGATTGCGATTGAC
>JBDNFT010000455.1:0-2314 GCA_041689695.1 Planctomycetaceae bacterium
ACTGCTGCCATTCAATCCGCTCACGCCATACCTGCTCACGCTCGCTCATACCTCACCTCGCCAGAAAAAGTCCAGAGTCCGGAATTACACCGGCCCCAAGACTACCGACCCTGGCAAGAATGGTTTCCCCGGACGCTTACGGATTATGTGCAAAAAGGAAACTGTAGTTGGGAGGGAATAATTGGACCCATTTTCTCACAGCAATGTTGCGAGGTATGGCTCATTGGCCATCGCGGTGGGTTAGGCAATCCCGGTGGCATTGTATCCTATTGCAGCGGCCAGAAGCACTACATCCTCCCAAACACTAGATTTTCAGAAGCGATGAGGACTGCGTTCGCCCGAAACTGCCGAGAGTGCAAAATCAACGTAATTGCGTGTGGTGCCGGGGGCGATGATCAGACGCAATCGCTCCAAGCTTTGGCAAATACTACCGGCTGCACGGTCTGTGGCACCACTCGAACGGTACTCATTGGTGGAGGAGCTGATACGTGTTATGAAGTTGATCCCGCTGTAGGTGCACCCGAGACATGTATATTTCACCCCGAACATGGTGACGGCTGGCAGCAAGGCGGCAGAAAGACCATAGAGTGTTTTGCACCAAGCCCACCTCTAAATATGAGTCTACCGCAGACTCCAATCAGTCATCGGCCTGGCCCGGAGGATGGTGTTTACTATCATGGAGTACCTCAAAAATAGGGACCGTATGAATGTTGCGAAGTTATACATATTTAATAAGTGCGGGGCTGGCCGCTCTCTTCGCGTTCTTTCTGTGGAACATGAATGTCCAGCCGCCCATGGATAAAGTACTCGTGGCTGGTGTGATCAAGGCGATCGCAATGGAGCCGCATCGCAGTATCGGTGCAGTTTTGACATGGAAACGAGAACTGTGCGTCTTTCGAATTAACGGAACGGATGTTACTGTCGCATTCACTCATAAACTTCTACACCCATCGTACTTTCAGCCGGTTGCATTTCACATCAGCGAGCCATTATTGGCAGTCTGTTTGTTTGAAGTACTTCCGGTGGAAGATCCAAATATCATCGTACTGTCGTCCAATGACGGTTCGGTTGTAGCACAGGCACATGGCCATGAAGGAATGGTGGCAGCGGTGAAATTTTCGTCGGATGGCCAAGAACTAATTACCTCTGGTACAAATGGAAAAGTTGAATTGGAGGAACAGGGTGAATTGAGATTCTGGGACCCTCAAACACTAAAGGAGTCACGCACAGCGTTGCCACTGAGAGCAATGGCAGAGTGTATTTCAGTGACCTCCGTAGCCCACGTCTTCGCGGTTGGCGATTGCCTCGGCTCGGTACATGTTTGGGACGAGCAATCGCTCAGGCCGATTACAAGTTGGAAAGAGCAACAGTCAAGTGGTGTTTCCGCTGGGATCAAGAGCCTTCAATTCAATCGCGATGGCACGAATGTCTTATGTGCTGGCGGGCATGGAATCAGCTTGCGTGATGCTCGATCAGGCGCGATACTAGCAAGCCACCGATCGGCAAGTATGTGCTTCTCCGGGGCATTCCTCGATTCCGGTGAGCAACTTGTGGCCTTCACGGATGAAACGGGGCTTTTTGTTTGGAATCTGGCGATTGGCGAATCTACGCGAGTCCGAAGATTTCCCCCTGACACGAATGGGCTGCTCGAAGTTAACAGCAGAAGTGGTTATGTCTATCTGGCCGTCGGAAAACGTATTGAGACAATTCCAGTTCAGTCGTTGACTAAACAATCATCTGTACAACGCCTACCCTGACTGGACGTAGTGTTTTGGTGCCGTGTTGAAAGCATCAAAAGGGTCAGGTCCAATAGTGTTCGGCACGGGGATCGCAGTTCGCGGCGGGTAGCGGATCGGAGGGTGTCAGGAAAGCAACAAAGGGGTCACAAAGCATCAAAGGAAAGGAAAGCATCAAAGGGGGTCAGGCTTCTTTGATGACACCGAAAGCGGTGCCGCCCACCT
This sequence comes from Planctomycetaceae bacterium, assembly GCA_041689695.1. Classification (GTDB taxonomy): domain Bacteria; phylum Planctomycetota; class Planctomycetia; order Planctomycetales; family Planctomycetaceae; genus SXXK01. The sequence goes on from JBDNFT010000455.1 coordinate 1,962, forward strand.
TGATGCCACAGAACGGCCAAAACAGTGAGGCGAAATTCATGGCAAATTCTTCAAAATTATCGTGCCATCGAACTACTGAACGTTTCGTCTCGTGGATCGATGGAGTCGGACGACAGTTTGCCTCGGCAGACTACGGCACCAATGGCGGAACGGCCTTCACCCGTCCCGCAACAGTCCCGACTCGGTCCGACACGATCCTCGTCAGCACCACCAGCTACAACGATGACGGCGAAGCGTTTTCCACGATTGATCCGCAGAACACGGAAACGCAGTTTGAATTCGATGCCGCCGGTCGTCAGGTCACGCAGATTGAAAACTACGTTTCCGGCGGAACAGCCGCCGACCAGAACCGC
>JBDNFT010000456.1:0-3846 GCA_041689695.1 Planctomycetaceae bacterium
TTTCGTAACTGATGATGCCCTGCGTGGCCAGGGAGATCGTAATTCCCAAAGTCGCCGACGACGATTGCACAATCGTTGTGAGGATACAGCCGACAAAGGCACACTTCAGAACTCCGCAGTAAGTGGTGGCATCGAAAGCCTGAAACCATGCTTCAAACGCGGGCATGCCTTTGATAATGGCACAGGCGTCTTTCATTAATTCCAAGCCAAAGAATACCATGCCGATGCCCATGATCGGCATTGCCCTGCCTAAAGGTCGGCCGAACTCGACGTTTTTGGAAATCACTTTAGACTGTTACGCGGAAGACTTGGTTTGTGAGGTTCGCCTCGCGTTAAAGCACACTGCAATTTAAGGATCAAACGGTATGAGAAACATCTTTACGTTCATCATCATTCTGACGCTCACTCCGGTGGCTGTTCTGTATGCTGCCGACGAGCCAGCAACTGGCGCGGCCGTGCGGGCATTTATTGATGATGAAGCTCCCGGTTGGCGGGCATTGACGGAGGCGGACTTCACAAAGGTGAATAGTGCGGATGAGACGTGGTCATGGAAAGACGGCGTGTTGTACTGCACGGGGCAGCCGGTGAGTGTGCAGCGGACGACGCAGCAGTTTGGTAACTTCGAACTGGTCGTTGAATGGATGCATGAGAAGCCTGCTGGAAATTCCGGGGTCTTCGTCTGGACGACGCCCGAGTCCATCGAAAAGCTCACGGCTGCGGGCAAGCCTGGCCTGCCGCATGGGGTTGAGGTGCAAGTTCTTGATCATGGCTACACAGATCTGGTGAAGGCTTCCGGCGGCAAAACGGATTGGTTCGGTACGAATGGAGACGTCTTTCCGGTTGGCATCAAGATGACGCCGTTCCCGCCACTGTCTCCTGATGGCAGCCGAAGTTTTCCGCGCAAGCATCTGGCGAACGGCCACGGGCAGTGGAATCACTATTACATCCGCGCCATCAACGGCGAAGTCCGATTGTGGGTGAATGGTGAAGAAGTGTCCGGCGGTACAGGCGTTGAATCTGCCAAAGGATATTTGTGCCTTGAAAGCGAAGGTTCGCCCATTCAGTTCCGAAAGCTGCGTGTTCGAGAACTGCCGTAAGCATCGGGTGGCCGAGGTTGGACTGAGCGGAGTGAAGGAAACCCAGGAAGGCGGAGCTTTCTACAGGACGCAGGCGATTGCGATCTGATGAAGCTGAAGGAAGCAGACCTGAGGACAGGGCAGCTTACGTAGTTCGACCTGTCTCAGGTCGGATTCCCTCAGCAGTGTCGGATCTCTGGCTGTCTGATATCCGCCGCTCGTCCAATTTCTGCTTGCTGCTGTTGAAATCTGCGACTTGCGATTCTCTACGGCAGAGATAAATGGCGTCCCAGTGCATCGCTGATTTCGAGTGATGCTCCGGAGAATGCAGCCGACTTGCTCGCTGTTGACCATTGCACACGTCTCGGTGTTGTTGTGTTATTCGGTGCAATCGGAATTGCACATTCAATGGGAACGAATTGCCGAATCTTTCGAATCTGAATCCCACCATGAGAATATTTCAGAATGAGTTGTGATTTTGATTTTGAATCAAGCGTTTGCCTCTCACGTGTTGAATACTCTCATCAACTGTCTCGGCACGGATGCTTTCACACTTCTGAGTTCCATGACTGGAGAATTGTTCAATGCGAAGTATTCTTTCACTGTTGGCCGTGGCTGCTTTAAGCCTGTCTATTGCACCACAATCTGCAGAAGCAGGTCTGTTCGGTTGTTTCAAGCCGAAATCATCATGCTGTGACCTGTGCTGTCCAGCGCCAGAACCATCATGTTGTGCACCAGTTCAAACTTGCTGCGTTCCAGCACCCGTGTGCTGTCAGCCTGCTCCTGTATGCTGCGAACCCGCACCATGTTGCGATCCTTGCAGCAAACCACACGGCAAGCGGTTTTCCGGCATGTTCAAGAAGTGTTTCAGCCGTCACCGCAGTAATTCATGCTGCACGGTTCCAGAGCCTTGCTGTGCTCCAGCACCCGTGAGCTGCTGTGCCCCGGCGATGCCATCATGTGCAGCACCTGCACCTTGCTGCGGGATGTAATATCTCAGTTGCAGATGATTAAAGAATCGAAGGCCGGCGACATTCGTCCCGGCCTTTTTTTCATGCGCGGATTTATATTTGATCCGGCGAGCGGTGTGGCGTCAGCCCATCGGTACATTGCGTTTATCATTCAGTAAAAAATCATTCTGTAACACGTAAACACACCTCGCGAATAGATTTTTTCTCAGGAAAACACAATTTCGGCTGTTTGCGGTGCAGACAGGTTAAAGACAAGTGCCTCATCCATCGCATTGCCATGCAATCTTTCCAGAACACAATTGACACTGAGTGAATACTGTTATACAACTGTAGTCACTTGGTTAAATTACTGGTTCGAGGACGTCTGCAATGCTGGTTCGCATTGAAAAAGGGTCGGCGGTTCCTGTGTCGCGTCAAATCGCTGACCAGATCCGCGCGCAATGCCTGTCGGGGCGATTGGCACCGGGGACTCAGGTTCCTTCGGTTCGCCAGATGGCTCGCGATTTGGCCGTGAATCAGAACACGGTGCTGCGAGTCTACGAGCGATTAGCAAACGAAAATCTGCTGGAAGTTCGCCACGGCGAAGGGACGTTTGTAGCCAGTCGCATGCCGAACAGGCAGCTTGACGGTCATCGCCAGAAGTTCATGGAAGAGCTGACTCAACTGGTGCGGCAGGGGAGACTCCTTGGTATCGACGACGTGGGGATTCATTCTCTGCTCGACGAGATTCTTTCCTCACCGCTCGTGGCGGCTGACGAACACGACGTTGCCTCCAACCTTTCTTCTGGAGAAACCTGATGCTCGAACCTGTCATTGAAATCCGAAACGTCTTCAAGCGTTATCGCGAGAAAGAAGTCCTTTCAGATCTGACCTTCACCGTGACTCGCGGACAGACGTTCGCCTTCCTTGGTCGAAACGGGGCTGGCAAGACGACGACGATTCAAATGCTGCTGGGGCTCAATAAACCAGATGCCGGTTCCATTAAAGTGCTCGGCACAGACCCGGCTGTCGATCCGTTGAAAGTGCGGAGCACGGTGGGATATCTGGCAGAAGATCAAAAAATGTTTGGCTGGATGACAGTCGATCAGCTGATTCGATTCATCGCACCGTTTTATGCGACGTGGGACCACACGCTTGCGGCTGGCTACGTCAAGCAGTTTGAGTTACCGCTGCGAACTAAAGTGCGGCATCTGTCGAAAGGACAAAATGTTCGACTCGGTCTGCTGCTGGCTTTGACGCATCGACCGGAAGTCGTGATTCTCGACGACCCCGCACTGGGGCTCGATCCGATCATGAGACGTGACTTCAATCGCGACCTGGTGACACATCTGCAGGCAGAGGGTCGGACAGTTTTGTACAGCTCGCATCTGTTGTATGAGGTTGAACCGGTTGCCGACATGCTGGCGATCCTGCATGAAGGTCGGATCGTTCGACAGGGCGCGCCGGAGGAACTGCGGACTCAAATTCAGCAACTGGTCATGACGACAGAGAATGTGGCTCGCGTGGGAACTCGTCTCAGGATTCTTGACGGTCGTGTGGTTGCAGGCGAAGTAATTTTGACTGTGGATCACGCCGAAGAAGCGATTGCCATGCTGCGTAGCGAAGGTCTCCATCACCGTGCTGTCAGACTGAATCTGGATGAAATCTTCGAGGCGTTCGTTGCCGGATGTCGGAACATCCGCTTTGATCTGCCGGAGGCGGAGCCGGCAAAGTAGACGTCACTCTCCGAGTGACGAAGGCCGCTCAACGCGGCCCTTGGCATTCATCACTCGGAGAGTGATGGCTACTATAATCACAAA
>JBDNFT010000457.1:0-18728 GCA_041689695.1 Planctomycetaceae bacterium
CGGCTTCGACCGCTTTGGGCGACATGCGGATATTGACGAAGTCATTGCTGGACGGTTGCTGATTACGGAACTCAGCTGCACGGCGTGTCACAAGGCAGACGATGCGACACTCAGCCCGAAACGTGGGCCAGTTCTTGACGGAGCAGGCAGTCGATTGCAGCCGACCTGGATTCGATCATTTCTGCTGTCACCAGCGACGGCGAAACACGGCACGGCGATGCCTGATATGCTGGCCACTGTTCCTGCAGAAAATCGCGAATCAACGGCGGATGCCATTACTGCCTTTCTGGTTTCACTGGAACGGCCGTTCCCGGAAATCAGGGCCACGGGGCTCAACCCGGTACCAATGGAATTCTGGAATCGTGGCAACATCGAAAATGGTCGCGGGTTGTATCATCAGATTGGCTGCGTCGCGTGTCACGAGCCGGATTCTGAGTACGAAGTCACTGCTGTCAAATCATCGCCGCTGGACGATCTGCTGGAACAACTCGACGCTGATGAACTCAAAGAAATGGGATTGTCATCGGCAGCTCGCAAAGTGAACTCCGTACCGCATTCGAAGTTGCCAGCAAAGTACACGCATCAATCACTGACGTACTTTCTGTTGAATCCCGAACATACGCGGCCCACCGGGCGAATGCCGAATTTTAGTCTGCTGGCGGTCGATGCCGCTGACATCGCGGCATGGTTGCTGCGCGATGCGGCACAGTCGGCAGCTCACCAGAGCGAGTTGCCCAAATCCAACGCTGCTCTAATCGCAAAAGGCCGCCAATTCTTTTCGGATCTGCATTGTGCAAGTTGCCATACGATTCAGAGCATGGCAGCGACGGCACTCGCGAAACCACTGGCTGAATTAGATTCTGAGTCGAAACATGCGTGTTGGACGGCAGAACCGGTCTCCAGGACTGTCCAGATCAGGACGGGACTGGAGTCCCGTCCTACGGCTGTGCAACCAAGCTGGACTTTTGATTCTTCTCAAGCGGCCGCAATCAATGCCGCGATCGCGTCGTTGAAGAATCCGGCCGCAGCGACAAACCACGATGAACTCTCCTTTCAACTCCTTCAACAAAACTGTTACGCCTGCCATGATAGAACTCAACTGGGCGGAATCGGACGACATCGCAAACCATATTTCGAGACCATTGGCCATGTCGATATCGGCGATGAAGGTCGATTGCCGCCAGCTTTGACGCATGTTGGCAATAGGCTTCAGCCTTCGTGGCTTAACAATGTCCTCATCGGCAAAGGCAGTGTGCGGCCCTTCATGACAATCCGCATGCCAGTCTTTCCGGCGGACATCACAAAACCGTTGCCCGCCATGTTCGCGAAAGCGGACGCCGGTACAGTAACCAAACCGCCTGATGCGGCCAGCGTGTTCGCCCAAGCCGACACAAAGACGCTGATCGCAGCAGGTCGGCAGTTGATGGACACCGGATGCGTGCAGTGTCATGTGTTCAAAGGCGAAGCGCTGCCTGGCGTCGTAGGTATTGATCTGGAAGGCGTCACAAATCGAGTCCAGCCAGCATGGCTGCACGACTTTCTGAAAGATCCCGGTTCGCTGAAAGAACGCACGCGAATGCCGACATTCTTTCCGAACGGGCAGAGTCAGAACCGCGACGTGCTGAATGGCGACGTCGAACTTCAGCTTGCCGCGATGTCTGCGTATCTCAAGGAGATAACCAACCAGCCACTGCCGGACAAGATTCAGCAAGCTCGTGATCAGAACTACGAACTCGCGCCGACTGATCGCCCCATCGTCCTTCGCACCTTCATGCCAATCACCGGAACGCATGCCATCGCCGTTGGCTTTCCGCAACATGTCCACTTCGCCTTCGACGCAGAAAACATTTCGCTGTCGCAAGCATGGCGAGGCCGATTTCTGGACGCCGAGGGCACCTGGTTTATCCGCTTCGCTCCGCCGGCCGATCCGCTTGGAGACAGGCGAATCACATTTCCACCTGGAATCGCAGTCGCTGCGTTCGACGACAAAACATCCCTATGGCCGACCGACGCGACGTCCGCTGGAGCCAAATTCCAAGGCTATCGACTGGATAAGTCCGGCATCCCGACGTTCCTATATTCAGTCGCCGGCTTCTCCGTCACCGACCGTATCGAACCTGACAAAGACGGCGGCCTGCGTCGCAAGATCGCGATTCATTCCACCACGAACTTGAAAACAACAAAACAACTCTGGCTTCGCGCCCACACTGGGAAGAGTCTTAAGCAAAAATCAAAACAGACGTACGTGAATGAAACTGGACTGATGGTGACAGTTGAGCAGCCAAACAGTAGCGGAGAATTACGCACCGGCAACGAACAGACGGAATGGATTATTGCAGTCCCGATCGAAAAAAATATCAGAATCGAATTGCGATACGAATCTGAATAGTGAATGGACTACTGAATTTCGTCACGAATCGCAAAAATTTCAGCCAATCCACTCTTTGACCGATGCAGTCGCTCTTGACATTGTTCGTGGTAGTTGCTGCAGGTCTGTCAAAGATCCTAAAGTCGTTCCCATCGAAACGACGAACATAAGGCAGGCGATTGTCATCCTGTTGTGGCGGCAAGAACACTTTGGTGTGATTACCATGGGGAGGCCAGGAAGCACAATAGGCTGTAATTCGCCGGGGGGCAATTCAGCGTCTGACCGTAACGGCAGGGATGTCCGGATAAGGTCGCTGTCCATCGTTTCGATGATGGTACAGAGTGAATTGCGCCCCAGTGTCTTGTGCAGACACGGGATTGCTCCGCACGCAATCCAAAAACAGACCCCTGTCATCATTTTGTACCCGCGTTTTGTTTTGGCTGTCACGACAGAAGATTCCTTTCGGGGAATTTACCCAGTGCAAAACATCAGGATGATGACGATCTGGATTTCTAGGACGGAAATCCGGATGGTGCAGTGAGAACTGATTGGAGAGCCCGCCCATGAGGACGATCTTCACTACTGGTCAGGTAGCTAAGATCTGTAAAGTTGCCCCGCGTACAGTCTCAAAGTGGTTCGATTCCGGACGACTTCGAGGCTATCGAATTCCTGGTTCACAAGATAGACGCATACCTCGCGAACATCTGATCCGTTTCCTTAAGGAACACGGAATGCCTCTCGGCGAGCTGGAAGACGAAGCGATGGGCAAGATTTTGCTCGTTGGTTCTGATCTGACGACTCGCACGAGTCTGAACGAGATGATTTCCAACGACGACTTTAAGATCGAAATAGCTGCCAGTGGCTTTGAAGCTGGAATCCAGGCAGAATCCATTCACCCCGATTGCGTGGTGGTGGACTTTGTTATGGGGCGTGAAGAAGCTTTGATGATTGCTCAGAACCTTCGTCGGAATGCAGAATTCCACGAAACCGTTCTGATTGGTCTTCTCAGCGACGACGACAACGCTTCCGGTTTTGACCGTTCGGTGTTTAGCGAGACCTTCCGAAAACCATTCGACGCAGCTTTGCTCGCCGAACGTATTCGGACCCTCGTCAACCGCCGGAAGCAGTTGGCCTGAGAAACCAACTGAAAGCCTCGGCGATCTGACCACGTCGAGAAAATTTGAGCCATCGGCCGATCCTTCGGGATTGTCCGGTGGTTTTTTTATTGGTCACACGCATCGGCACATTTTGCCGCAGTAAAGCACTGGATTCGGGCCGTTGGGGCGAATGATTTCGACCTTGATTGGTTCTGGCGAAAAACCGTATGATTCCGCCCCCGTCACCATTCCTCTCGTTAAATCTGCCGTATTTATTTCTTCGATGATCTCACACCGGCACCCAATACATTACCTCGCACGGTGAATCCTTTGGCTTCAAACCGCTCCGAATTCTCGACACTCGAATCGAAATTGCCGTCAGGCAATCTTCGGATGTTGATGATATTCGTGGCATTCATGCTGTTGCAGATCAGCGTGGGCTGCAAAGGAACTTCCATCAAGGAAGATAATCCCGTCTTCACTTCAGCGCCGCCACGCAGATCACTGATCAATCACGCGGCTGATGTGGAAGAAGAACGTCTGGCACAGCAGGCAAATGCCAAAGAAGGCGGTGTTGTACCGGTTTCGTTTCACGAGATCGGCGTCGCGCCTCTGACCGGCACCAGCATTGTCGCCACTGTCAACGGCAAGCCTGTCTTCGTCGATGATGTTCTGGGCGGCGTGCGTCGCAGAATTGAATCAGACCCGAATCTGACGGACGAACAGCGTCAGATGATTATGATGCAGTCACTACGCCTTCGCACGCAAGAATACGCAGAAGACTCGCTCGTCGTTCAGGCCCTGGAAGCCACGATTCCGGAAGATAAACGCAAAGTCATTCGCGATTCGCTGGAACCGGCATTCAAAGAAGTCTGCGAGAAGATGATGAAAGAAAATAACCTGACATCAGACGAAGAACTGGAGACCTGGCTGGAAAATCAGGGATTCACTCGTCGGGAGATGAAGGATACCTTCATTCGCAGGCAGTTCGTCGTCGGTTACGTATCGTCAAAGGCTCAAGTGCCCAAGGAAATTGATCGAGCAGAATTGGTCAAGTACTATCAAGAGCACATTGACGACTATACGCCTGACGAAGAAGTTCGGTTCGCAGAAATCGTCGTGCGTTTCCGTGATCACGGTGGCCGCGAAGGTGCCGAAGATGTCATGACGAAGGTTGTTCAGCGTCTGCGGCAAAAAGAAGAATTCGGAACCGTGGCCAGCGAACTCTCAGACGTCCTGAGTGCTGAGAAACGCGGCGACATGGGCTGGATTAAGCGTGGTTCGCTGGCGGACAAGAATCTGGAAGCAATGTTGTTCGACATGCCATCCGGTTCATTGACCAGCGTTCAGGTTCATGATGACCGTTTTGAAGTTTACAAAGTCGTGGATCACCGCGATCCCAAAAGTGTTGAGTTTCAATCCGTGCAGAAGGAAATTGAAGCGAAGATACTGGCGGATCGCCGTGAGGCAGCACAAGAACAGGTTCTGGACAACCTGCGCGTAAAGAGCAACATCGTGACGATCTTTGACGGTGAAGAACCGGCTGCTAAGACACCTCGCTGATGCTGAATCGCTGCTTGTCGTTTGTCACAACGACATGGTCGAGCGATTCTCTGGAAATCTTCCGCCCGTGTTGACGCATTGCTTCCAGCAGCGCATCAATGGAAGTCCATCCGGCGTCATCAAGCTGGATGCCGATCTTGTCCGGTTGATGCCGTAACACGAGGCTCAGAAATTTACTGATTTGCCGTGTTGCCTGTTCGTCGTTAATCATCGTTGGACTCCATAAGTTCTTCGCTGATTGTCATCTCAACTCCAGCTTTCTTCATCTCATTGATCGCGCCTTCGATGTCTCCGGCATGTAACTCGACGCCTCGGCATCCATCGACAATCAGCGTCGTCCGGAATCCTGCCTGAATCGCGTCCAACGCAGTGAAGCGAACACAGTAGTCAGTGGCCAGTCCCATCACAAAGACATGATCAATCTGTTGTTCGCGCAGGTAGTCCGCAAGTTCCGTCGAACGCAGATGACCGTTGTCAAAGAATCCACTGTAGCTGTCGACACGGCTGTCGGTGCCTTTCTGAATGACACGATGAATGCCCGCGCGGTTCAAAGGCGTCACCAGTTCAGCACCAAATGATTCCTGCACGCAATGATCGGGCCAGGCAGTCTGTGGAAGGCCATTCAGTTGAAATGTGTCACCAATCGCCAGTCCCGAATGCTGACTGGCAAAGCTACGGTGATTCTGCGGATGCCAGTCCTGCGTCGCCACGACCAGATCAAACTTCGGCATCAGCCGATTGGCGACTTCGATCACTTCCAAACCACCGGTAACCGCCAGTGAGCCGCCTTCAACGAAGTCGTTCTGTAAATCAACAAGTAACAACGCGCGGCGATCTGATTTTGATGTTCTGAATTTCATGGCCTCAGATTTCATGGCCTCAGATTTCAAAGTTGACACCTTGCTTTACCATTTCTCGATAACGTTGTTTGTTGAAGCGATACAATCGAGCGGCACGATGAGCGACATCTGTTTCGACTTCGTCCAGTTCCTGCAGCACATTCATGCCAAGGATCTTCTTCCGAAAGTTGCGCTTGTCCAACGTTCGATCAAGAATGATTTCGTATAGATGCTGTAGTTGAGTCAATGTGAACTTCTGCGGCAGCAATTCAAATCCAATCGGCTGGTAACGCACCTTATTCTGCAGTCGCTGATACGCCAGTTCCAGAATGCGATCGTGATCAAAGGCAAGCTGTGGCAGATCATCCATACCAAACCACGCGGCTGCTCGGGCGTCCGTGGCCGCTTTGACTCGATGATCGGACAGCCGAACCAACGCATACCACGCCACGGTGACAACACGCTCTCGCGGATCACGGTCGATGTCGCCGAACGTATAGAGTTGCTCAAGAAAGACCTTTTCTAATCCCGTTTCTTCCTGAAGCTCTCGTCGAGCCGCATCTTCAACTGTTTCTTCGATCCGCACAAAGCCGCCGGGCAACGCCCATTTGCCTTCAAACGGAGAAATATCCCGCTGAATGAGCATCACCTTCAGATCGCTTTCATCCAAGGCGAATACGACGCAATCCACCGTGAGTGCAGCTCGCGGAAATTCGTAGCTGAACGTCATGGCGTCGCTCCCGACTTTACATCAGATCTGGCTTCCAGCACCAGCCGCGACTTGAGTTCATGCAATTGCTGTTCGAGTCCCACGGGATACTTGTGAGGATGGTCGAATCGCAAAATACTGACATGAAATTGTTGTAACTGTTCCAGCGTTTTTGAGCGAATCTCAGTGATCGTCGGCAATTCCGCAAGCAACCTGCCACCGCGCATCATCGGCCGCAATAGATCTTCGAACGTCACAGACGCCGGCATCTCGCGTCTGTGTGCAGGATCAATCGGATCGATAATCACACACGTTTCCGATAAGGGCTGCAGTTCATTATAAATCATGTCGGCAATGGCTCGACCATTGCCGTCGAGATAACGACGGACCTGTTGAATGCCGGGAGTTGATGTCTTGATCAACTGCTCAGACAGTTTGATCTTTGGACGCCACGCGCCATCAACATCCTGAATCGCACCCAGCTTGTAGACACCACCCAGTGCCGGTTGGTCATAGGCCGTGACCAGCTTCGTTCCGACGCCCCAGACACTGATTGCCGCTCCTTGTTGCTTGAGGCTTGCGATCAGACGCTCATCCAAATCGTTGCTGGCCACGATTGCAGCATCGTGGAATCCTGCGTCATCCAGCAGCTTTCTGGCTTCAATGCTCAGCCACGCCAGGTCGCCCGAATCCAGTCGAATGCCAACCATGCGATGCCCGGATTCGAGTAGTCGTCGGCCAACGATAATGGCATGTCGAACGCCTTCCAACGTGTCGTACGTATCCACAAGAAAAACGCAGTTGTTGGGCATTGCGTCGGCATACGCAGAGAAGGCATCCAGTTCCGTTTCGAAGGACATCACCCAGCTATGCGCATGAGTGCCTTTCACTGGAATCCCAAATTGCTTTCCCGCAAGTACATTCGACGTCGCCGCACAGCCGCCAATAAAGGCCGCTCGACTCGCAGCCAGCGCACCGTCGATTCCCTGAGCCCTGCGCAGGCCGAATTCCAGCACGGGATCGCCCTGAGCCGCCATCACAATCCTTGCGGCTTTCGTGGCGATGAGCGATTGAAAGGTGATGAGATTCAACAAAGCGGTTTCGAGCAGTTGACATTGTAGAATCGAGCCACGCACGCGTAGCAGCGGCTCATGTGGAAAGACAACCGTGCCTTCGGGGATGGCGTCGATGTCCAGCGTCAGTTCCAGCTTTCCGAGATATTCCAGAAACGCTTGTTCAAACAATGGCTGACCATCATTACCGGCAATCGTCCCAACAAACGCGACGTCATCCGTCGTGAAACGAAATGACCGGAGAAAATCCAGAACAGGCTCCAGTCCTGCGGCAATCACGTAACCGCCTTTGAACGGATTGCTCCGAAAGAACAAATGAAACACAGCTTGCTGATCGGCTTTCCCCTGCTTCCAATAACCGTAAGCCATTGTAAACTGGTAAAGATCTGTCAGCAGCGAAAGTGATCCCGTGGAAGTATTCATATTTTGTCCTCTAGTTTAGTGTTAAATATACACTAACATGCGAGCCTGTCAAGAAGTTATTTCGCTCTGCACGTGCAGCCGGATTGATTATGAACGAACGGGAAGCGACTTTGACTGGACTCCGCGAATATGACTCTCTCTCACGAATACTAAGCATCAGGTTGTTGATTCTTCGTTCAACAGCAAAGAGTCCGTCTTTATTGCGATTTTGACTGCGTGCAGCCGGATTGCGAGCAGGAGATTGGTGTTCGTATTGTGTATGATTTGCCAAGACGAGGTCTTTCGGGCACCTGTGTCAAATCAGATTCCGCTTCGGTGGCGGATCGCGAGAATGATGTCATTACGGATCAACACTCATGACGACTCCATTCACAGCAGACCGGTTTTCACAGGTCACCATCGTGGCTTCGATTGTGCTGGCGGTGATGTTGACATGGGCAGCGGTAGGTGCTGACGAAGTGAGTCCGTGTCCCGGAACAGTCTGTGCCGATCTCGACAACGTCTTTGCCGAAGAAGTCTGGCCGAAGGTGGGAGCGTTGGAATGTTTGAAGTGCCACAAACAGGGCGGCGACGCACAAGACTCGCGATTTGTCCTGCGTGACCTGAGCCGTGTTCAGGATGCTGATCGAGCGGAAACGATGCGGTTCAACCGCGATGCATTTGCAAAAATGGCACTTCAAAAATCCGGCGCCGCGCCGCTGCTGCTGGTGAAAGTCACGGGCGGACTGGATCATGGCGGGAAGGAGATCCTGAAATTGGACTCGGCTGGCTATCGCATCCTTAATGACTTTGTTAATCGGGTGATGAAACCTCACTCCGTTCCGGCCCCCGGATCAGTTGTCAATCAGAATACGAAGCCGTTCTTTCAGAATGTTGTGATGCTGGACGACCGCCGACTGCTGAGGCGCGCGACGTTGTCGCTGGCAGGGCGGCTGCCATCAGAAGCAGAGCTTTCGACCGTCGCTGCAAACGGACTGAAGTCCGTGCCGGAAATCCTCGACAAGGTGATGACGGAAGACGCCTTTTATGACCGCCTGCGTGAGGGATTCAACGACATCTTTCTGACTCTTGGCGTGGACGGCAACCCGGACCAGACGGTGCTGTCTTACGAACATTTCGAGAAGTCGCGGGGCTGGTATCAGAATTATGATCTGAGCCACATCGAAGATGAAAATGAACGTCTGCAGGCCGGATACAAATTCGCTAATGACTACCGCGCCGCGTTGCTGGGCGAACCGATGAAGCTAATCGAATACATCGTGCGCAACGATCGACCGTTTACCGAAATCATCACTGCTGACTACATCATGGTCTCACCGTTTACTGCGCGAGGCTACGGCATCTTTGACGAAGTGAAAGGCCAGTTTTCCAACCCGGACGATCCGTTCGAATACATTTCCGTCACGCTGAAAGCACTCAAAGGACGAAACCCATCTGAAGATCAGGAGTCCGCAAGCGGGTTTTATCCGCACGCCGGGTTGCTCAGCACGTTTCAATACCTGAGCCGCTATCCGACCACGGAAACCAACCGCAATCGGGCGCGAGCTCGCATGTACTATCAGCATTTTCTGGGAGTCGATGTGCTGGAACTGGCGGCTCGCGGATCTGATGCGGCAGCCGTCACGGCGAAGTTTGAGATACCTGCGATGCAGGCGTCCGAGTGTGTTGTCTGCCACAGAACGCTCGATCCGGTCGCGGGGCTTTTCCAGGATTACTGGCGTTTCGATACCAACTTCAGCATGTATGGTCGCCGGAAGGATGGCTGGTTCACGGACATGTTTGCCGCTGGTTTTGAAGGTGAAGACCTGCCAGCGAAAGACCGATGGCGTGCCTTGCAGTGGCTCGGCGAACGAACAGCAAAAGATCCTCGTTTCGCCACCACAATAGTCGGTCACGCTTACTATCTTCTGACAGGACGCCGTCCGCTGCTGCCGCCAAAGGATCTCGACGATTCGCTCTACGATGCAAAACGACTCGCCTATCAGGAACAACAGCGGCAGATCGAATCGATCGCTGCACACTTTGCCGGAGCGAACTTCAACTTCAAAGAGGCTCTCAAGAACTGGGTGCTGAGCGACTTCTACCGAGCCGATGGCCTGACAACGGCAGCCGAAACTCCCGAGCGGCTCGCGGAGTTCGAAGACGTCGGCCTTGTGCGAATGCTGTCGCCGGAGCAGATGGAACGCAAGATTACTGCGGTCTTCGAAAAACGCTGGGGAGGCCTCACCGAACAGACCGCAATGCTGTACGGCGGCATTGATTCAAAAGAAGTGACCGAACGAGCCACCGATCCGAGCGGCGCGATGGGAGCAATTCAACGCACGCTCGCCAACGATGTGGCCTGCCGCAACGTGGCGTTTGACTTCAGTCGCTCGGCAAGCGACCGAATCCTGTTTCCAGGCATTGAACCCGATGTGCTGCCTGGCGTGTCAGACGAATCAGACCATCAGATTCGTTCCGCGATTGTGCATCTGCATCAGCGAGTACTGGGACGTGATGACGAACTGGATTCGTCTGAAGTCATGCGCACATTTGATCTGTTTGCTGCCATCCTGACAGACGCTCATCAACGCGGACGTTTTGAGGAACAGGAAATCTGGAGCTGCCGCCAGGGCCTGGAATCTCCTGTACCCGATCCCAGTTACACAGTTCGAGCATGGCGTGCCGTTGTCACATACCTGCTGCGGCAGCATGAGTTTTTATACGAGTAGGGAACCTGTATGCGTCGAGATTTTCTGAAATGGTGTGCGTGCGCCGGACTGAGTCTGGCGGCTCCGATACGTCTGACGACATCCGTCCGCGCGGATGAAAAACAGGAACTTCCGCCTTATGACGGACCATACTATCTGGTCTTCAACGCATCCGGCGGCTGGGATACGACGTACCTGATGGATCCTAAGGGGGTCAGTGGCATCAACCGGCTGTACGAATCAGGTGCAATCGTCACGCACGGCAATCACAAGTTCGCCCCGACCGCGAAACACAAGGAAGGCGGCATCAGCAACGAAGACTTCTACGCCGAATTTGGTGAGGAATTGCTGACGTTCAACGGACTCGATTATTCGGTCAATAATCACTCTCCCTGCGCACGTTATATGGCGACCGGCAAACTGGACAGCCTGGCCTATCCAACCTTTGCTGCGCTGGTCGCCGCCTGCCAGGGGCCGACGTGTCCGCTGTCGTTTCTGACGTTTGGCAATTACTCGGCCACAGGAAATCTCGTGGCCATGTCGCGAGTGCCCTACCTGCCCTCGCTCAAGCGAATCGCCAATGCGGATGCGATCGATGGCAACGAACGATCTTCGTATCACGACGACTTTGCACTCGCACGTATCGAACAGGCACTCAGCGAACAACGCGCTGATCGGGCATTGCGACCTTTGCTGCCGCGCCGGGAACGAGCAGAAAATATGTTGTACGCGGCACAGGTCAATTCAAAAGCACTGCAGCGGATCACTCCCTTCATTCCGAAGGAAAATCCGAAGCAGCGACTGGCCCAGCAGGCGGAGATCGCCCTGGCGTCGTTCAAAGCGGGCGTATGCGTTTCAGCGAACCTGTCGATCGGTCAGTTCGACAGCCATGCCAACAACGATCCGGATCAGATGAAACTCATCCCCGAGTTCCTGGAAGGGATCGCCTATGTGCTGCATCGCGCTGAGGAACTTCAGATTCGTGACAAGCTGGTTGTGATCGCTCAAAGCGAAATGGGCCGCACACCAGACTACAACAAAGGCAACGGCAAAGACCACTGGTCCATCGGCTCCATCATGTTCCTTGGCCCTGGTATCCAGGGGAACCGCGTGATCGGTACGACGGATGCAAAACAGTTCGCTGTTCCGCTGAACCCGCAAACCCTGACGTCCGACGCTGAGCACGGAATCCGCATCCGCCCCGAACACATCCACGAATCCCTGCGTCAGTTTGCCGGCATCGACAAACATCCGCACAGTCAGAGTTTTCCGCTGGGAGTCAAAGCGGACGATCAACTGATGGGGCTATGGTCCTGAGCAGCAAGCGGAGATTTACTGTTCGATAAATGTGGTGTCCTATTCATTTTGAGGATCGGAGACCACTGAGGCCACAGCGGAATTCCTAGAAAGCGGCCCGAGCCGATCGTCAGACGAGAGAATTCCAGACTGTCTACGAAGAGTCGCCCGTATTTGGTAAGTTACTGGAATGCCGATCGACTTCGCTGAACTATCGGAGATTCAGCTAGAACATCTGGCACACTGGGTAAAACCATCCAATGGCGTCGTTAACCGCAAATCCCGACAATCGATCCCTGGCTCAGCGCCTCGCGGTATTTGGCTGCACGGAGGTTGTGCGACTTGACGAGAAACTTTCCGCTCCGGAGCAACTGGATTACTTGGATCTGCTGCCCAAGCGGAGCACTGAAATTCCAAGACTGACTGCGGTTGCTGAACACCAGGGCACCGCATTACTGTTCTTAGTTGATGCGTCCAGTAATGTGAAGTGCGACGCCGAGTCACTCACCGATCTCTGTCGTCAACTCGCTAACCGCAGCGATCCCGCGTGGCTAGGAGTCGTGAAGCCTGGTTCATTAGAGATTTTCCCCATCGGGTTTCATGAGACGGCTGACCAGCAACCTATCACTACGATCGAAGAAGGCACAACGACCGCCCCACTCTTTTTTCAAAATCTGGTTCATGGAACGTTCGTTGAAAACCATCGTTTGCGAGGCACGGACTACGTCTATCGGCGAATCTTCGAGTTGTTGACACAGACGACGGATGCGTTCGTGCCGAAAGACGGCAAAGGCAGACTCGATGCACTCGAAGTTTTGTCGATGACTGGCCGCGCTCTCTTCTTTCGTTTTTTGATCGATCGCCGCATCGTCCTGGCGAAGGAGTTGTCGGGAATCGATGGGATATGCCCGGCTGCAACCGATCTCAAGGAGGCGTTCTCAAACGCAGAGAACGCCGCCGCCACGTCGGCGTGGCTGGATGCGACCTTCAATAGGGATTTCCTGCCGTTGATCGACGAGTCCAACCTTGCGGAAAATCGAACCGCTCGTGAGGCAGCTTATCTCCAGTATTTCCAGCGCACCGAGCATCTTGTTGGCAAGAGAATCTTCTCACATCTCCGAGCCATCCTGATGGGCTGGAAAGCGGTCGGCAATAATTCATTTCAGACCGAAATTGACTGGGGCGATCTCGACTTTGCGCACGTTCCGATTGGCGTGCTGAGTCAGGTTTACGAGAGCTTTAGTCATCGAGCTGATCCTCGCACCGCTCGCGAAACAAGCGTGCATTATACTCCGAGGACGATTGCATCCTTGATGGTCAACGAAGCATTCGCTGCGGTCGATGATAAAGCGGGCGCCAAAGTGTTGGACAGTTCGTGCGGCGCGGGAATTTTCCTTGTCCTCGCATTCCGCCGACTTGTCCGCGAGCGATGGCTCCAAGACGACGAACAACCGAAGACATCCATCATTCAGGACATCCTTTACAAGCAGGTTCGCGGCTTCGACATCAGTGAGTCCGCTCTTCGACTCGCCGCACTCGGACTCTACATCACGGCAATCGAACTCAACGCCAGCCCGAGACCACCACAATCGCTGAAATTCCCGCGCAACCTGCGCGGCGAAGTTCTGCATCGCTTCGGCAGCAAAGAGACTGACAGCCATAAGGCCGTTGTATTCCCGCTCGGCAGTCTTAGCCCCGAAGTCTCGCACGACTTCGACAAGACATTTGACATCGTTATCGGCAATCCGCCCTGGACTCGACTGCGGGAACCCAAGCGCGATGGCGATGAAGCCACTGACGAATCACACGGCAAGTCCGCCACTGATCAGCTCAACAAGGAGTTCACGGCCATCGGTCGTCGAGTGCTCGAAGCTCGCGGCCTCCACGACTTGGCGAAGAAATATCAGAACCCAGATAAGAACCCCGATCTGCCGTTTCTGTGGCGAGCAACAGAGTGGGCGAAGGACGGCGGAGTGATTGCATTGGCCCTGCACGCCAGGCTCTTTGGTCGCACCAGCGGGAAAGGCTTTGACGCCTGGCTTGCGATCTTAAAGAGTGTGGAAATCACGGGACTCATCAATGGCGCCGATTTGAGGAAGACTGCGGTTTGGGACGGAATGGACATGCCCTTCTGCGTCTTCTTTGCACGAAACAAGACGCCCGAATTGGACCATCACTTTCAGTACGCTGCGCCGAACTTTGAGCCTGACCTCAATGGCGGCGGTCGATTTCGGATCGATTATGAAGCTGCCCGCCCGATTCGTGCCGCAGAGTTGGAAAAACAGCCGTGGCTGCTGAAGACGTTGTCGTTAGGCACTGGATTGGACGCGGAGATTACCCAGCACCTCATCGCGGCCTTCCCAATGTCGCTGAAGCAACAGTGGCTGGAGTGGAATCCCAAAAGAGACAAGACGGGCCAGGGGTACAACCTCTCGACAAGCGTGGCCATGACACCCGTTGGATTTCTTTCTGAGTTGCTGGATTTTGAGAGACCAGCCGACGGTTTCGCCATCGACTACTCGCGTCTCACCACCTTCAACCAACGGTATCATCGAGCAACAGCGAATCGCCCGCGACAAGAAGCTCTGTATCAGCCTCCGCTGGTGATACTCCCAAAAGCTGCGGGTGAAGACCCCTTATCGCCAAAGGCGTACATCGCCACGCAACCGCTAGCTTTTTCGCAAAGCTATTATGGGTACTCGTGCGCCGGACATCCTGATGACAAGACATTGGCATCACTCATCTACCTTGTCGCTCACAGTCTGCTGTTTCGGTATTTCGCATTGATGGTCAGCGTCTCGCAAGGCGCAGATCGCATGAGCTTTACAAAACAAGATTTCGACTCATTGCCGTTTCCTGACGTGATCAACTTTACTTCCGAAACCAACGCCAACATCCGACGATTAGCTCAACGACTTGAAAAGGACGAGCGAAAGCCCTGGGATGAACTCAACTCGCTCGTCTTCCGCCTTTATGGACTCGACGATGACGCTGTTCAGATTGCCAACGACACACTGTTCGCTGCTGCCGCCTATCGCAAAGCTGGTGAAGCGGCACTAGAGATCACAACTCGTAACAACCGAACTGATTTCGTGCAGACATTGCGTGAGTCTCTGGAACCGTACTTCGACGTCTGCGGAGAACACGTAGTTGTGCGAGAAGCGGAGTTTCAGGCGGACTCATGGCGAGAGCCGTGGTTCTTCCTGGCCGTCTCACGTGAGTCGGAAAATGTCACGATCAATCCCAAGCTGATGCAAAAGGCGATGGAAGCCGCCAATCAACGCGGTTGCAGTCGAATTGTTGTCCACGCTGCGGGAAAACGCGGGCTGCTGTTAGGGATACTCAATCAACGCCGCTGGTGGACCATCACGCGCGCTCGACTCTGCGCCCAACACATCATTCGAGAACATCTCGGAGGTTGTGGTCTCGCGGAGGACGCATGAGCCAACCCTCTGGTTTCTTCACGCTCGGTGTTTCGTCAGATCGCTATCAACTCCCGCATCGCCGACTTGGTCTGCCTGTGATCCTGCTCATTCGCCGCGTCCTGTGCCGTGCTTTCGAAATCCTGCGCGAAAAAAACATGAATCTGGCCGAAGCAAAAGAAGACGAACTTACGGCCGCTTTACGCTCGGTCATCGAAAATGAACTTCGGCAGTCCGGCAGCATCAATGGATTCAATCGTCGAAACTATGAGTCAGTCGTTCGACAAGGCGAAGTTGCCAACTTCGATGGAACTCGCCGAGCGAAAACGCCCGACTTGTGTTTCAAACTCCGATATGACGACTTCGAGCCAAGCATGAGGTTGTCCGAATTCGATGCTCTCTTCGTCGAATGCAAACCAGTTGACGCTACCCATCCCGTTGGAAGTAAATACTGTGACGATGGCCTGAGCCGATTCGTGAACGGTGACTACGCATGGGCGATGCAGGAAGGAATGATGCTCGCCTACTCTCGACACGGTCGAACCATCGCTGACCACCTTATCCATGCCATGAACGATGACAAGCGAATGAAGTCGCTTGCCACATCACAACACCCTCAGAAATGCGACGCTCTGGACGGAGCGGCCAGGGACTACACAGAAGCCCTTCACTTCAGCAAGCACTCGCGTAGCTTTTCGTGGCCCGATGGAAAAGGGGTGGCTACCGAAATCACCGTTTACCATCTCTGGCACAACTGCAACTGAGAGTTCGGCCTGCATTTCTGAACTCAATCGTATCTCAACGATTCGCTCGCTGTGTATCTGGAAGTTGCTTCGAGCCAGCATCGACCGATTTGGAGTAGGTCGTGTCATCGCTGATCGTCAGCCACGGTCGCATTCGAGCGAGACTTGTCGGGCCGATCCCCGGAACTCGGCTGACATCCTCGATTGAAGTAAATCGACCGTTGATCTCGCGGTCGGCAATAATTCGTTGGGCCAGAGCTGGGCCGATGCCTTCCAGTTGCATCCAGTCCACCCAGATTGAATCGTTCACGTCCACGCGAAAGTGAGCCTGAAACTCGGGTCCACGTTGTAGCAGCAATGGATAGGGACGCCGCGTCGCAGCCATGATCCATTCGACCGTCAACCACAACAACAGGACCGACATGAGGACCGTCATCACGCGACGGTCCTGAGGCCGGAAGCCAAGGATATTTTCTGATTCCGCAGTCACGGCAGACGTTGCCAAGTCAGGACTTGCCGGATTTTCGGGCCGCTCAGATGAACGAGTTTGCGGCAGATCGATGTTGTCCGGCAAGGCCGTCTCCATAAATCAAGGTGCGTGTCAATGTTACCCAGTAAGACTAGACCAGCACATCATGCACGACATTGCCGAACACATCCGTGAGTCGAAAATCGCGACCGGCGTGGCGATAAGTCAGACGCTTATGATCGAGTCCCAGAGCGTACAGCAATGTTGCGTGCAAGTCGTGCATGTGGACTGGATTCTCAGCCGGAGCGTAACCGAAATCATCGGTTGAGCCATAGGTCAGGCCACCGCGAACGCCTCCACCGGCCATCCACATCGTAAACGCTTTGGGATGATGATTGCGGCCATCGCCGTTTTCGACCATCGGGGTGCGACCGAATTCCGCTCCCCATAGCACAAGCGTATCCTCAAGCAGACCGCGCCGATCAAGATCTTCCAGCAGCCCGGCGATCGGACGATCAACCTTCACTGATTCCGTGATGTGACCGGACTGGGACGCTTTATGATGATCCCAGGTGTAATCCGTCGAAACCTGAATATATCGCACGCCGTTTTCAGCAAACTTGCGAGCCAGCAGACACTGGCGTCCAAAGTTATTCGTCGGTTCTGCATCAATACCATAAAGGTCAAGCGTCTCTTTGGATTCGTCATTCAGACTCATAATCTGCGGCATGGTGGATTGCATACGAAACGCCAGTTCGTAGTTTGCTATCAAACCTTCGATGTTCTGATCGACTGCCGCGTCGCGCAAGTGGCGACGGTTAATGGATTGAATGAGGTCCAACTGTGACCGCTGAAGTTTGCTGTCAAGGCGAGTGTTTGCAAGATTCGAAACGACAGCCTTCGAAATTGGAATCTCAGCCGAACCAATCGCCGTGCCCTGATGCATCGCCGGCAAAAATGCGCTGCCGTAATTCTGCACTCCACCGTGGCCGCGCGGCGGTGAGATCGTAATAAACGCCGGCAGATTATCGCTCTCGCAGCCAAGACCGTAGCTTACCCAGGCACCGACGCTGGGCCGTACAAGATTTGCCTGACCTGTGTGCAGTCGCAACAACGCCTCACCATGTGCGCTGCCTTCTGTGTGCATAGATCGAACAACACACATCTTGTCCGCGTGTCGCGACAGATGCGGAAATAATTCACTGATCCAAACGCCGCTTTCGCCGTGCCGAGCAAATTTGAATGGCGAACCAAGTGCTGTACCGAGCGACTCTGCTTCCTGTCCGATCGGCTTGCCAGGCAACGACTGGCCAGAGAGTTCGTTGAGCTGAGGCTTTGGATCGAACAGATCCACGTGACTCGGCCCGCCCCACATGAACAGAAAAATGACACGTTTTGCCCGAGCTGGCACGTGAGGCAATGACTGAACCAGCGAACTCGATTGCTGCTCACCAGCGACAACGTGTTGCCCAGCCAACGCCGCCAATGCCAAAGAACCGAATCCAGCAGCGCTGTTCTGCAACATGCTGCGGCGAGTCGTAGGCAACTGAAATTGATGGCATCTCATTGATTACTCCAGTACCTGAAAACGACTTGAAGCAAACAACGCCTGACAGACCATCGTCCATGCCTGCAATTCCGCATCGGGTTCTCCTCGATCTTTCGATCTCTGTTGATTGGCAGAAATGAATGCCTGCAAGTCCTGTCGCTCTTCATCGGTGGGTTGCGACGTCAACAACAATTCAAACAAGCGATTCAGACATGCGTCCACTTTGCCCGCGGCGTCAACATCGACAATGGAGGAGTCCTTCAACAGCCGCCGTGCAGTCGTTTCGGCGGCGTCCATGACTGATGCGTCGTTTAGCATAAACAAGCCTTGAGTTGCGACCATCGTTTGAGGCCGAGCGCCAGTTGTTGCGTGCGGATCGGCAAAGTCAAAGGCTGCGAAGAGTTCTGGCAAGTCGTTGCGGATCACGGGAAGATAAATGCTACGGCACTGAAAATCTGTGCGACGCCGGTTTTCATTTCCTCCGACC
>JBDNFT010000458.1:0-3346 GCA_041689695.1 Planctomycetaceae bacterium
CACGCCCCTTCGCTCTGCTGGATCGCGAAGTGACCCGGGCGGAGTTTGAGGCTTCGGCGGTCATCAGTTTGAATGTCGATCAATACAGTCCGTCGCCCCAGCATCCGATGGTGGCACCGTCCTGGTATGACAGCGTCAGGTTTTGCCGATGGCAGACGACGCAAGCGGGTCTCTCTGAGGATGACCAGTGCTACCCGGATCCGAAGTCTCTGGACAGCAGTGTTTATCCTGCCGATCCGGATCCTGCAGCCAGCGGTGCTCCGCAGAACTGGCCGCTGCGTCTTGAGCAGCGTGGCTTCCGGCTCCCTACTGAGGCGGAATGGGAAATTGCGGCGCGGTCCGGGACCCGGACGACATACGGGTTCGGTGAGGATGTGAGTCTGCTTGATCGGTACGCCTGGTTTCAGGACAACAGCGGTCGCCAGACACAGTTGCCTCGCACGTTGCGTCCAAACCTTGCGGGACTGTTCGACCTGCATGGGAATGCGTTTGAATGGTGCCACGATTGGTACGGAAGTTACGGGTCGACTTCGGATCCTCTCGGCGTTGCGGGGGGCTCGGCCCGCGTGCTTCGCGGCGGCAGTTGGAACTTCGACGCGGCGATTTGCCGGGCGGCGCACCGCCTCACGATCGTTCCGACGTTCCGTACGAGCCTCTACGGTTTTCGCCTGGCCCTGAGTCCGTCTGGAGTCAAGTCGCCGGAGGCGGAACCAGTTGGAAAAGCGGAGCCATCGGGCGTAGGCACGGAGGGAGCGTCTGCGGAGCAGCGACCGGAGTAGCCGTAGCCTGATGGCGTAGCGGCTGGTGGCATGAAAGACGGGGGTGCAGGGGGTGTCCCCCTGCTCGCGCAAAAAATTTGGAAACCGCTGAGGGTGCAGCATCATGAGTTTGAAATTCTTTGTTGTGCCCGTGCAAGATTCGATCGCCTCCGAGGAGGAACTGAATGGGTTCCTGGCGAGTCACAAGATCCTGTCCATCGACCGGCAACTGGTTGACCAGGGAGTAAACTCATTCTGGGCGATTTGCGTGGACTACCTGACGAGCACGCGTCACGAGACCGGGCAAAATCCAAACCTGTCTCGCAACCGGGTCGACTACAAATCCATTTTGCCTCCGGAAGAGTTCGAAGTCTTTTCCCGCCTGCGTCAACTGCGAAAAGAGATGGCTCAACTCGAAGCCGTGCCTGTCTACGCATTATTTACGAATGAGCAACTGGCTCAGATGGTGCAGCGGCGTTGTCATACGAGGAGCGATCTGGTGGAGATTGAAGGAATAGGCGAGAACAAGATCGAAAAGTACGCGGACAGATTGTTGCCCGAGTTGCTGTCCCTGGAGGCCCGGCCAGATGCGTCGAGCAGCGAACCTGTTTGATTTGATTTATGAGCCTGAAAATCTTCGAGCTGCTTTTCATAAAGCAGCTCGGGGAAGACGTGGGCAAGCCGTGGTGAGTCAGTTCAGCGCCAATCTGGACGAACGCATCGCGGAAATCTCGACGGCCATACGGGAAGGAACTTTCCCGATCGGTCGATTTCAGCAGTTTCTGATCAGGGATCCCAAGGAGCGCGTGATCACAGCTCCCTGTTTCGATGAACGCGTGCTGCATCATGCGATCATGAATGTCTGCGAGCCGATCCTCGATCGCTGGCTGATCGACGATACCTTTGCCTGCCGGACCGGAAAGGGTCGGGAGGCCGCCATTCTGCGGGCCTTGCACTTTGCCGGCAGCAGCCGCTGGTTCCTGAAACTGGACGTGCGGAAATACTTCGACAGCGTGCCGCATGCCTCGCTGATGGCTTTTCTGGAACGGCGATTCAAAGATCGAAAACTGCTGCAACTGCTGGATCAAGTCATTCGGGCCTTTCGTGGGGACTTGGCGGTAGGCCTTCCGATTGGTAGCCTGACCTCGCAGCATTTCGCGAATTTCTATCTGGGCTGGTTGGACCGATTCGTTAAAGAAACACTGCACGTTCGAGGATATGTCCGCTACATGGATGACATGATCCTGTGGCACAAGGATGCTTTCCAATTAAGAGTCATCCATCAACGCTGTTGCGACTTCGCATGTGAAACACTGTCGCTCGAATTGAAGCCCGCGAATGTCCAGAGAACGACAGTAGGGGCTGAATTCCTCGGATGCCGAATCTGGCCGACACATGTGGAATTGAATCGTCGCAGCAAGCGCCGCTGGCGTAACCGGGTTCGCGTGCTGGAACGTGCGGAGCGGTTGGGGTTGATTTCCCAGCTGGAATTGCAGCATCGACTGACAGCCCTGACGGCGTTTGCAAAAGCGGCCGGGGCGTGCAGTTGGCGATTTCGACAGTCCGTGCTACAACAGGTCGTGGTGGACGATCCTTAATGGCTCGAACCGCGTGCTTCGCGGCGGCAGTTGGAACAACGACGCGGAGAATTGCCGGACGGCGAACCGCAACACGAACGAACCGACGAACCGCAACACGAACAACGGCTTCCGCCTGGCCCTGAATTCCGCTGGCTTTTGATTGTGATGGATTTCACACGCCTGAGTTTCCAGACGGAACAGATCGTTTTCCTGTCCGGGCTGGCGAAAGCGGCTCCGGCGAAATCTCAACCCAAGGCCGCTCGGTGCTGGTAGTCTGTTGGATGGCAGGTCGAACGCTCCGGGCGGTCTTTTCCTTTCACCTGGTTTCCAAACCCATGAACCACTGGCGTGAAGCCAGTGGGGTTACCGCGACGCGCCGGCCCCTACCGACCCTGCGTCGGTAGAGCCTCGGTTTGAAAACTACGGACTCTCAGTCAGTCTTCATTCGATCGACAAAACCTTGTGCCTTCGCCTTCTTGCGCGGTGACAAAGCAGGCTTGGTGAGTCGCAATGCGAGCTCAAAACACATGCGAGCATGTTGAGGCTCGTGCTTTGCCATGAAAAACAATCCGCGGTTGAATTGAAGCCAGGCATTTTCCGGTTCAAGCGATAGTGATTCCCGAAATGCAGCGTCTGCCTCTTCCAGACGCCCCAGTCCTGTCAGCGATTTTCCCAGACCGCTGAGGCTGTACGGCAAACAGCCTCGGTCAGAATCCCGTGCCAGTTCGACGGCCCGCTGCATGTCGGGAAGAGCCAGTTCAAATTCGCCCATCTCCGCATAGACCTGTCCCCGACCGCTGTAAGCACCGGCTGAACGTGACTCCAGCGACTCGATCAAATGCCCATAGTCCTGTAGAGCCTCAACAAATTGTTCTGAGTACCAATATGCGCCGGCGCGAATTTGATAGGCTGTCTCATTGTCAGGCGACAGCTCGATAGCGTCCGTCGCCGCCTGAATCGCATCATCGTACCGATCATTCTGCTGGGCGATGGATGACTTAAGAATTA
>JBDNFT010000459.1:0-8358 GCA_041689695.1 Planctomycetaceae bacterium
CGTTCTGCTGCCAGTCGCTGTGACAATTGGTCTGCGAACACGAAGGCAGACAGCCATCATGGCGCAGTTGCCCGGCATGGCTGACGAGCTGGCTCGCAGCGCGCGAGCTGGACGCAACCTGGAACATTCGCTGATGATGGTTGCGGGAGACACGCCATCTCCGCTTGGCGACGAACTTAAAGTCAGCGCGCGGCGAATGGAAATGGGGCTTGATGTTTCAAGTGCTGTCCGCGATCTTGCTGACCGGACCGGTGTTTCGACACTCACGATGTTCTCATCCGCTTTGTCATTGCATCAGGATACCGGTGGTGACCTGATCATGGTACTGGAACGCTTATCGACCGCCGTTCGCGACCGCTTGCATTTTGTGGCTCGACAGCGCGCGGCAACAGTGGCAAGTCGCGGGGGCGCAGCCATGATGGTGCTCATTCCTTTCGGCGTGATGATGCTTTATACCGTTTGGTATCCCGACTACCTTGCTCGTCTGACGGAATCATCCGCAGGACGCATGTCGCTGTGGCTGGGAATTATTGGTCTGCTCACCGGCAGCTTCTTTGTTTACCGAATTCTGGCGCGCAGTGCGCGGTTTTGATTCCCGGAAATTTTATTTGTACCTGGTCGAAAACTCTCCGGGCTTTTGACAGAGTTGCCTGCATCCCTTCCAAAGAGATTTCAAACCTGACCGCATCGAATTTACGGATGCAGCAGCGACTGTGGAGCAATTATTATGTACTTCGTCTGGTTTCTTGCAGCGGCTGGTGTACTGGCCGTTGGTCTTGCTCTTAAGAAGCTGTTATTCCCTGCTGAAAAACGTATCCTGAGTCCGTTTCAGCAGACTCGCCCTGCGCCCGATTTGAGTGCGTCTGATGCGTTGAACTCAGAGGCCGCGCGGGCTCAGTCGGGACTATTGAAATTGGCCAGCGATCCCGAAAGAGAGCTCGCTTCAAGTGCCGCCGCTATGAACGCTGGCCAGCAATCACATACATTCGCTGCGAAGCGGTTTGTGGATCCCGTTGCGGCCAGCCTTGACCCTTCAATACACGCTGGGAAAAGTTCAGCAGGGCAGGGCGTGAATCGGATTTCAACTTGGGGTGATCGCCGGTTGTTTTCTGAGTTTCGCGGTATCCTTGCGGACGACAAAGATCCGCTAACTCACATCGTACCGGAAGATCTTCCGATGCGCGATGATGACCTGGTTTTTGGCCGTCTGACGCCTTCCCTTGCGCAGATGCTTCCAGAAACCGCGACGCGCCGAGAAACGCAACGTAAGAATCTTATCGGTGCCGGATATCAGACTCGGGCGTCTTGGATCAATCTGACTGCGATCCGACTTGTATTGGCATTTCTGGCCGTCGTTGTTGTCGGCTACTTACTCATCATCGCTCCACCTGCACTTGAGGCATGGTTCATGGCCCTGTTGGTCATCGCACCGCTTTTGGCCTGGTCGATTCCGCCACTGGTTGTGTCATACAAGGCTTCCGAACGTAAAATCGATATTGAACGCGGATTACCCGACGTCCTGGACATGATGAATATGGGCGTCAGCCAGGGACTTACCGTACCACAGTCCCTCAAACGCATTAGTCGAGAAATCGGAAATGTGCATCCAGCTCTGGCGGAAGAACTGCAGCTGGTCAATCAGCAGGCAGAAGTCGGCAGTATGCCTCAAGCGCTGCGCAACTTCGCCAATCGTGTTGATTCGCCGGAAGTGAATTCTTTTACGTCGCTTCTGATTCAGTCCGAAGTCACGGGCACCAGCATTTCCCGAGCATTGACGGAATACAGTGACGGCATTCGCAGTTCGTTAAAAGAGCGAGCGGATTCAAGAGCGAATCTGGCTTCATTCAAGTTACTCTTCCCGGTGGCCTTGTGTCTGATGCCGTCTGTGTTTCTGTTTCTGCTCGGGCCAGCGATTGTTCAGTTTTCTGACTTCTACAACAATCAGGCACAGCAACTTCAGCAAAG
This sequence comes from Planctomycetaceae bacterium, assembly GCA_041689695.1. Lineage (GTDB taxonomy): Bacteria > Planctomycetota > Planctomycetia > Planctomycetales > Planctomycetaceae > SXXK01. The sequence continues at coordinate 1,966 of JBDNFT010000459.1, forward strand.
CCGTCAGGACGCCATCCGCAGTCTGGATCAAGCTCCAACGCTGGACTAAAGCCGTTTGACCGGCGGCAATATTAATCCTCAGCAGTAACAAGAGTGAGCGGCAAGGCGCTAGCCGCCGGTGATACACAGGCAGAATACCTACGGCTACCGTCTTGACTTGTCGAATACGCGTCAACAGGGTTAGACTGAGCGTATGAGTATTGCACCCCATCAACAACCGATCTCCGTTCAGGCCTACCTGGATGGCGAGAAGCTGGCACGGCGCAAACATGAGTTTGTCGCTGGCGCCATCTATGCAATGGCTGGCGCAACCGCCAACCACAATCGTATCGCAACCAATGCGACGGGATCGTTGTATAGTCAGCTTCGTGGCAAAACCTGCGAAGTCTTTAATTCCGATATGAAGGTCCGTGTCCGACAGAAGCATGACACAAGGTTCTACTATCCGGATGCATCGGTCGTTTGCGAACCCAATGCGCAGACGGAGACCTTTCATGATCGTCCCGTGGTGATTGTCGAAGTGATCTCGGAGTCCACACGTCGCACGGACGAGCACGAAAAACGCGATGCCTACTTATCAATCGACTCATTGTGCGTCTATGTCATACTTGCATCCAGCAGTGCTTCGGCCGTGGTCTACCGTCGGCGAGACGAAGGCTTTCATCGAGAAACCTATTTGGGCATAGATGCCGTGATCTTACTGCCGGAGATCGAAGGCAGCCTCGCGTTGGCGGAAGTCTATGCCAAAGTGAAGTTCGAGCCGATTATCGAAGAGGACTAATCTCCTGCGTCATCAAAGATGCGTTCATGAGCGTTAGGTTTGCGTCAGGCGAACTTCATTGACTCGACCACTTTGGTGATCATCGTTTGCTCGGTTTCCCGAAGTGATGGAATGACGCGATGTTTGTAGTTGATCGCGTAATCGTAGCCCGCGCGATCGTAGACCAGATTGAACGCAGCCTGCAAATCCAGCAGCACATCGGGATCCTCGATCGACAGCGGAATCAGAATTCGCGGCAACGGATCGGCAAGCGACCACCCATAGACCTCGGCCAGCGGTCGTGGCTTCGGTTTGCTGACCATCGCGAAATAGTCGCCTGGGGGCGGATCGGAAACTGCTGGACGTTCACCACCGCGAAGCAGATCAATTTCCACCAGGCTGACGCTCGTCCTGAGCAGGGCGTGAATTTTATCGAGGTACTGGTCACGTCCCTCGGTGCCTTTGCGTTTATTGGTGGGCGACAACAATTCGATGACCGTAACGACGCGCGCCGGCGAACCACGACGGATTGTAATGAACGTCTCGCGATGCTCTTCGAAATACGGCAGCGTGCAGACTTTCGGCTTGATCGACGGTTCATTGGTAACAGCGACGTAGCTACCACCGCTGCCTTCCGACAGATGATCAAAGCGATGATAAATCGCGGCGTCGGCGACCAGCGTTTGCACAGGCTCGGCGGGATCGTTGCGTTCCAGGTAAATTCGACGTTCGACATCCACGATGTACTTGGGTCTAACGACGGGAACGAGTGCATCTCGAATGGCCGTGATAAAGCTGGCGTGGAAATCCTCCCACTTCTGGCCTTCGATAAACGGGTCCATTCCTGGAAAGGGTGATGGCATGGCAGATTATCCCAAAACCGACCTCGAATGTTGTCACTGTGCCACTGAAAGCGCAGCTTGAATTGTGAAACAATCCTGGAGAACAGTGGATGGCACGATTATTTCTATTATTCTTTTCCGCCTGCGCAGATTTTCAGGACGCTGGTTCGAGTTGTTCGACCTTACTCATCGTCACAAGCGGGTAGACATGATGCCGATACATACCATCTTCGCCCCGAACCAAGACAACGGGGACATCGAACTCACCGTAACCATCTCGCGATGGACGATATCGACGATCCCACCGCTGTTCATCGTGATACGAATTGGTCCTGATCGAATCCAGCCGTTGAATTCTTCGCGATCCATAGTAGTTTACTTTTTTACGACACTTCAACGGAATTCATTGATCGCCGCCATCACATAGAATTCGGTAGAGTCCGGGATTTTACGCCCGAAAGCCGACCTGGTCAACGCAAATAGGTTCCTGGCCGCTGGTGTGAGGCCCGATCCTAACGCCTCCAATTTCTGAGCACTTCATTGCTCCAGTTCTGATCATCGTTTTCGAGCGGTGGATCCAGTGGCCGAGTGTAGTCGAGCGATCCGTAGCGGCCACGACGATAGCAATCGTCAAGCAGCGGCTGAAGCTGCACGACAACATCTGCGTCAGTCGGACGCAGCGGAATGGCGATATTCGGAAGCGATTCCTGCAGCGGGATTCGGATGAGTTCAGCTTCGGATTTTCGAATTTCTCGACGAACACAAATAATATACGGCGTACGACAATGTTTCGGCACCAGAACCTCGGGGATTGCGACGACAAATCTTCCCTGCCGGATCAGATCAATCTCAACAAGGTTGACCCCGGCGCTGATGTATTCAGATTGTTTCCTGAGATAGGCATCACGGCCCGGCCCTTTGCATTTGTTTGCAGGGCTGAGTAATTCAATTGCCGTCAGAACCCGATTGCCGCTGTTGCGATCAATGATTTCAATATGCCGTCCTGTGCGACGCTCGCTTGGTAACGGGACAACGCAAGGTTCTGCAATCGCGACATTGGAGAGAGCTGCGCCGGAAGGAAAAGAACGGTCCAAATGTTCAACAACATCAACGTCAGGATAGATGCGTCGAGAATAGTCCTCGGTATCAACCATCAGACCTTCTTCCACCCGCGCGTGCAGATCACCGGGAAGTTGTTCGTTGATGTGGTCGCGAATGTACACAATCAGGCTCGCATGAACATCGCCCCAGAATTGTTCCAGGTAAGGATCCATGCCGGGAAACGGGCTTTTCGTAATCACGTACACACCTCGCTAACTGCCTGTCGTCGAATCTTAGCACTATGTTATTGTACGCTGGACCGTCTAGCGAGTGCATCTCTTGTCAGCGAACGTCTATTTCCATCTCTGTGGCGCGACACTATTGACAGCCAACACCGCAGATTTCGAATGAGTCCCAGGACTAAAATTCGGCCCACTGAAGGCCCCCTTTCGCCATGTGATTGGTTCGCTGCCCGCCGGAACGATGCAGTTGATCGATCACTGCCTTCGTGTTGCACTTGAAGTGTAAAATTCCGGAGATCGACGGCATCTGTCCAATTCCACTCGATTTGGCAAAGTAGCACACAATCGTAAATGCCTTACCCATGACTTGCAATTTCGATCCCAAGGGCTTTTGCCAATCGATCTGCGGTGGCCAGGCGAATGTCACGCTCACCAGAGACAAAACGAGAAATCACGATCTGCGAAATGTCTGCCTCTTTGGAGATTTGGTATACCGACTTGGGACTCGCCAGAATTGCGCGCCGCAATGCATCGCTGATACCGCCAGCGTCCAAAGCAGTCAGTAGCGCAGACGGAAATTCCTTCATCACTTGACTCCGAATCTGCTCATCGTTAGCGACTTCGGCTTCGGTCAAATGTCTATCGCGGATCACCCGTTGAAACTTTTGCCGTCCCATGCGTTTTCATCTGTATCGTTCCGGAACTTTGAAGTGAAGCAAATGAAAGGCCATTGGCAAAACACACAGCAACGAAAACTGCAGCAACCGCCAGTTCCACGCTAGAGGTTCGATCACGTGCTAGTTAACTGACTATCTGATTGTTGATCAAAAACTCTACATCCCGGAGGGGCTCTTCTCGCTGACCTCCGTCCTTGATAAAATTCAGGTCGGGAGATTTGAGATCGACTTGCATTGCCTTTGCGAGGCATATTCATGCAGTCGGTTGAAGAACAATTGACGAAGCTCGAGCAAGTTGTCTTTGTTGACGGCACGGGCGAGACTCGTACGAAGGACTGGCGACGAACAATCCAGAAGCGGGATTGCGAGATTGGGGCTAAAAGGTCGTGTGCAGGAATGAGAAGCACGCCTGAAGGCTCTTGAAGCGGACCACGACAACACCACCAAAACGCGGCATCTGTCCAACACGGGTCTAATCTCGCTGGTGTTTTCCTACCAAAGCATCATAGGGATGGGGCCTGCCGTAGTTCCGCTGATTCTGGCAGAACTGGAAAGAGAACCCGATCATTGGTTTTGGGCACTGGAAGCGATCACCGGAGAAAATCCGGTCAACAAAGACGATGCGGGGGATATCGAAGCATCCGCAAACGCTTGGGTTGAATGGGGCAGACAGAACGGTCAGCTACACAAATGAACTTGGTGGTTCAATTCCTGAAGCGACCAGTTCCAGCATGACGAAGTTTGAATTTTTCAAATCAGCAAAGACGGTTCGGTACGCCTTTTACAGCCCCGCTGAAGGCGGATTGGGACACTTGAGGAAGAAGGAAGGTGGGCGTTGGAGCTGCTTCCCATTATTCACCATTGTGGGTAGAGGACCAGGTGCCAGTGATTTAGCAACAGACAAAACAAAAGCAATCGTACAGGAACCCGCGTAGAACCTTTTCTACTTCCATCCCACTGAAGAATTGGGAAGGGATTCTTCATGGGGAACAGGCCAATCCGATTGCAGTTGACTTGTGGCCTAAGTTATACTTCCGCGCACTACTTATTGACGGGAGCGAACCGGTTTTGCCTTGCTGCTGGATGGGGCTTGGCTGTTTAATTTGTCTGCCTGAGCCATAATGGATTAATGTCGTGCCACGGAAAATTCGCGAATTGGTCACGGATCTGCAGCATGCTGGCTTTGAGCTGATGGTTGGCGCGGGGAAAGGTTCCCACAGAAAATTCACTCATGCAAGTTATCCTGGGGCAGTGACACTGAGTGGTCGAGATAGCGACGACGCGAAAAAATACCAGGAAAAACAAGTAAGGCAAGCTATTGAGGAAGTCGAGAAATGAAGAGAATCGACGAATATCATCGATGGGTGGAATGGAGCGACGAAGACCAAGTATACATTGGAAAGTGTCCTGATCTGATCAGTGGAATTCACGGCGACGACCCAGTACAGGTGTTCAAGGATCTTGGGGAGGTGCTTCAAGAGGTAATTGATCATTTTCAGCGAGTAGGGCGAGCGCTTCCAGCTGCACGAATTCGGCCAATGATGGAAGTCTCGTAGTCGTTGTAACAGACTGAATCGCTCGCGTTATCTCAGACGACCCTCGCGAGGCGTACCAGTCGATTTTGAGCGATTGGGATGCCGCAGGCAGCCCGGAAGATGCAACGGCCTACCAGGATTTGGCATGAAGCGTGGTGACATTGACCAAACGCACAGAGGCTGGCAGCAGTCGGGATTGCGTCTGCCTTCTGTCATCAACGCCTCGAACCTTGCCACGGTCCGTCAAGCGGATATTCGCCACCTGATTGGTTCGCTGTGGACGACAACAATGCAGCTCATTGACGACTGCATCCGTGTTGCACTTCAGCCGTAAAATCCCTTTCCGCTTGACGTTTGCATCAAAGAGACCCCTTGATGCTCCTCAGCAGGTCCACTCGACCGGCGGCAGCGGTGTCGCTGATGGCGTCGCCGTGCGAGTCGAATTCCTCATCATCAAACGGAGTGGAATCCACAAACCAACCGAGTCCAGCGGCATCCCGATCGATCGACTTTGATCCTTCTGTCAGGCGATTTTGTGAGCGAAGCCCTGACCGGCGGTCGGTGGCGGCAGCGGTTTCCCATCGCTTTTGAATATCTCAATCCACTCATCGACGATCTGACAAAGTTCCGTGTAGACGTCGGCTTCCCTGTCACCGTGGCAGCACGGGCCGACAACACCGGGGCACTGGCCGACGAAGCACTGATCTTCCTCGGACCATTCCACCAGCTTGATGTAGCGAGCACTATCGTTCACGAATTCGACTCCTCAATCACGCGGGCCACTTCCCGTTCCTGATATCGTTTGGCATCCTCTCCGGCCTTTCCCGATATTGTAGTCCGGAGACCACTGGGATGTTCAAAATTTCGGTGACTGCCTTTGCCGCCACGATTCACAAATCCCGCTCGTTCCGGTTCACGAATCAATTCACGCACCTTTTTCGGCATGATCAGACATTCAAATTCTGAAAACAAAGCTGCTAACAACAGGTTCTACAGGAACGTTAAGTCCCCGTCGAACAGTTTGTCAATCAACGCAGGCCGGATTTCCAGTCGCTCGCTCAGGTCAATCATCGGTGCCATCAGCCCGTGATCGTGGTCTTCGCCATGTTCCAGCCCAAGGACATGCCCGAACTCGTGCATTACGACACTCAGCAGATCCACTTTGCCGTCTGCTGCAGTCTCGCTGATAGCGTCGCCGTGTGAGTCGAATTCCTCATCGTCGAAGGGAGTGGAATCCACAAACCAGCCGAACCCCGCGGCATCCCGATCAATCCAGATGGTTTCCCCGGACGCTTA
>JBDNFT010000460.1:0-2198 GCA_041689695.1 Planctomycetaceae bacterium
CCCTCAGTGTCGCGTCCCAGATATCGTGAATGAGCCAGCACATAATGGTCGTTTTTGCCATCGAACGGACAGGTGAGCCATGCGAGCCGTTGGGGAGATGCTTCTGGAAGATGCATCTGAGTGTCCAGCGGTTCGTAACTCAGTTTTGAGGTAAACTCCTGCATTTGCGGATCTGCGCACGAACGCATTCGCATCTGAAAACCAGCTTCGCCATTACAACTTTCATCCGGTCGACAGTGGGTGAAGACGAACTGTTCATACAGTTCTGCTGGAGGCCCTGACCTATTGCTGGAAGTCCCCCCTACTGCAGTCGTCTTGTCGGTGTTCGTCGTCATGTTAGACATTCTCATCAATGCAATGTTTATTCTCAGCCGAAGGCAGTCTGTCACAATTTGAGCAGCTAGTTGTTTAGCAGCCTCCAGAGATAACTCTTCCAGGACCGGCCTCGCACCTGCTCTGACTTCTTTTGAGAACTGATAATGGGGCCGATTTTGAGCGGTTTGCTTATGAGGGAATTCTTGCCACAAATTGAAACTGCCCAAACGGTGACGAAAAGGGACTTTCCCACCGATGGTGCTGACAATGATACCCGTCCACCCATTGCAGCCAGTTCGGCTACGGTGATCAACTGCGTTCGTCGTTTTCCTTTTTCGCTACCCAAGTCCTGGTAATGCTGTTCTCCGCTCGTGGCGAGTTCAAATTTCACTTCCATGCTAGGATTTGTGAATTTCCACGAAATATGAACCTGCCGGCCGTCGGGCGACAACACGTACTCGCGATCTCCCGGAGCCAATTTCAGCTTTGACTCCCACCAGTGAGTGACAAAATCACCCAGTTCCGGCCAATAGAAGTCCAACACCTTGTTCTCACGAATCATCTCGGACGCTTCAAAGGCAGCAAATGCATCGTGACCTCGTCCCTTGCGAACGCAATGCTGAATTTGCTCAATGAACTCCGCTCGCTTACATGCGTGTTCAATCTCGACTTTTCGCTTTTCCAGGCCGGAATAGTGATGCTTCAGCCGCGGGCTGCAAGAAAGTCGCTTGATTCGCAGGTAATCTACCCCTTCGTCCAAAGCTCTCTCTAGCTCAATCCACTCTCTTCCGCGCTGGATTGCGTCTACTGCCTCATTACGCCAGCGATCAGCCTCCTCGCAGCCGTCGAAAAGATCTTCGTCCCATATCTCGACAAACGTCTTGTCACGTTGTCCCTGAGGCGCGGGAGGAGACTCAAGTGCTGCGAGTCTGTTTATCGCGGCAATCCTCCTGACGGCAAGTCGACAGCGGCTTTGCACTTCAACATCAGTTACCCCAAATTTGGAACCTTCAATCCTTTTCCAACAGTCCGCAATGTGGGACTCAAGAATCGGCTGCGCCGTCAGTGCAAGAGCCAGTTCGACACGGAATTTCCATGGATGGTTGTATTCCCCAGGTAATCCTTGACCGGCCTCAACCCATTGAGACTCACCCTTCATACCTTGAGGTTCACTGACCGAAAGTTGTTCCAATTTCTTCAACACGACGACGCATTTGGATGCTCTGGAGAACTCACTCTTTAATGCCACAGCGTCCGCTACGTTCTGGAGTTCGGATTCCTGCCAGAGTTTCACAAAGTTCTGGTCGTACTCCGCCTCTATGCCAACGGAAATGGCACGAAGTTTCGAAAGTGCATCGCGGCAGCGAATCGCATCGTCACACCGCATGACAGTGTCATGTGGAACTGCGTTGTTCTTTTGCTCGCGAAGCTTTTCCCATATATCCGCTATTCTCAAGTCGGACTGAGGCTTGGCGACGAGCTCTCGTGCCAGTTCGACGCGTGGCACCAGATCATGAACGTATCCGGTTGGCAGTTCCATCGAGGTCTTGACGATCGCGTTTTCATTGGTCAGGGTCGCAGTGGAATGTGTCACAGTTTTTCTGAGCACATCTAGGATTGTGACGTTGTGGCGAGCGCTCCGCATACGCTTTTCAAAACGTTCCTCCATTTGTGTAGCAGTGAAACCATGTTCGCTCCAGACTTGCAGGTATCGGCGATCACTGGATTCGTCTTCGCCTGCGAGAAGTGGTTCGAGCACGATCCGGGCCGAATAGCTCTTTGCTAATTCCTCACAGTGAGGCTTAAAGTAGCAGTGCTCAACATTGTATCCACTCGACTTAAGTTTCATCCATGCTTCGGCCTTTATTACAGCCTGGGGAATC
>JBDNFT010000461.1:0-2665 GCA_041689695.1 Planctomycetaceae bacterium
CCAATGCGGCCAGAACGACCCACATGCCAAATCCCATCCATTGCCTTGTGTAATAGGCCACGGAGGCACCGACTTCGCCGCAGATGTTGGTCGGAACCTGACGTTGGGGAAACACAAGACTGGATGGTGGGTCCGCCGGGTCGTAGCTCAGGAAACTCAAACCAACGAACACGACCAGGGCCAGCAGCCCTAGCGCGAGTAAGTCGGTTTTGAGTCGTTCCTGGTACAGCATTGAATTCGACCTGATGTTTCCGCTGCGCGTACGGCGATCGGGAAACACTGTTGAGTGTTTTGAAATGTGATGAGATTGATGAAGGGGGGAGGTAGCGAAAGTCGTCAAGACTTTCGGCCATTTCACAGGACTGCCGAAACTCTTGACGACTTTCGCTACGGTCAGGTCAGAACCCAACCCCTCCGGCAACACTACCACTTCAACTTTCGTTCGCTGTTGTAAAATGTCGGTGGACGTTGCGAAAAGTCACCACGCAGGCATAACCTGACACCTGTAACAGTCAGGGAGAGAAGGCCGGAAATCCGCTTGTGTCAAACGGTCAAATTGAACGGTCGTAGCGACCAGCGTTTACGACTTAGATCGAAAAAGTTGCATTTCATCGCTTGACGCTGAAGAGTTGTTTCGACAATTGAAAATCAAGCGACTGTATTCAGATGCAGTCTGATCGCGCGTCCACAAGGATGATGAGGCTGGTGTTACCACCATTCCGGATAAGTCGTATCTGCCGGTTCAGCAGATGACAACGGATCTGCAGGTTAAGATTCCGATGACAAGCACCGTCTGACACTGTAGACTGTCGATCTGTTCGAAATGCCGCAGAATAAAAATCGCAAATTTGCCGACGCCAAATGATAAGGAGATGCGACGATGACGCATCAAGGTTTTTCCAGACGAACTATGCTTGTGGCTTCCGCGACCGGGTTGGCCGCACTGCCGGGAGTTGGCGGGTCGCTTGTGACCGCTTCCGAATCCACGGGCGGCGATTTGCGTGCCGGGACTGCGAAATCAACAATCCTGTTTTTCCTGTGCGGCGGAGCGTCGCATCTTGATACATGGGATATGAAGCCCAACTCGCCGCTGGAATATCGTGGTCCATTTTCGCCGATCGCCACTTCTGCGCCGGGAGTGATGCTGTCAGAACATCTTCCCATGCTGGCTCAGCAGGCTCATCACCTTGCGGTGATCAATTCCGTTGGAGGATCGGTCAGTACAAACGATCATCATGCAGGATACTATTACAATCTGACGGGCCATGTGCCGGACGCGACGTTTTTGTCACTGGCGAATAATCGAACGCCGATGCCTGGCGACTGGCCATTCATAGGATCTGTCGTGGCTTCAAAACGCGGACGCAATGGAGATCTCCCAAACGCCATCACGCTGCCTCATAAGCCAAGCAAGGCTCCGTACACGCGACCAGGACAATTTGCTGCACGCATTGGAATTGAACACGATCCGTTGTATCTACAGGGAAGTCTCGAACAGCCGCTGAAGTTTCAGGCACCTTCGCTGGAACTTTCGGACGGCACGGATTTGAACAGAATCGATGCGCGTCGAGATCTTCTCAAATCGATTGATGCCGCTCGATTTGAATTTGAATCGGCTCAAAAGGCCAGTCGCTGGAATCGACAACAGGAACGAGCGTTCTCGCTGCTGACTTCTTCAAATACTGCCGCTGCTTTTGATGTCGCTCAGGAACCCCCCGAACTGCGAAAACGATACGGTGAAACTGTGAACGGCATGAGTTTGCTGCTGGCTCGGCGACTGGTGGAAGCCGGCGTTCCGTTTATCACGGTGTTCTGGAAGGAAGATGAAACTCGTTTGGCGAAAAAGTGTGCCAGTGCCGGTGGCTGGGATACGCATGGCAATAATTTTCACTGCCTGAAGGAAGACCTGTTGCCGGAATTTGATCGCTGCTTTTCCGCGCTCATTGAAGATTTGGCGCAGAAACAGTTACTGGATCAGACACTTGTGATGGTCACCAGCGAAATGGGACGCACGCCAAAGATTGGTGATCCCCGATCCGGCGGTATCAACGGCGCGGGCCGGGATCACTGGACACACTGTCTGACAGATTTGCTGGCCGGCGGCGGAATTCGGGGAGGCCAGACTTTTGGTTCCAGCGACCGCTTAGGTGAATATCCGAAAGAAAATCCGATTACGCCGGCAGATGTCGCTCACACGGTGTATCACGCGATGGGAATACTTGACCTGCAGGCCACAGACGAACAAGGCCGCCCCTTCAACCTGTTGGATGCGGGACGACCTTTGATTTCGCTGTTTTGAAACGTCGGACACGATTATCCCGCGATCGGTTTGATCCAAATGTTTCGATACCGCAATGGATCGCCGTGGTCTTGTAAATAGATTGGTCCGTCTTCCGGGCCTTCGGCGACAGGGGCGGCTCGCGTGCCGCGTGGTAGTTTTACCTTATCGTGAATCACAACGCCGTTATGCTTGACGGTCATCCACGCATCGTCTGTCTTTTTGCCGTCAGTGCCGAATTTAGCAGCATGATATTCAATATCGTAAGTTTGCCAGGTGAGTGGAGGGAAGCACATGTTGATGTCAGGTTTTTTGATTTCGTAAATGCCGCCGCATTCGTTATTTTCGCCAGACAGTCCAAAGGAATCGAGCATCTGCACTTCATAG
>JBDNFT010000462.1:0-4448 GCA_041689695.1 Planctomycetaceae bacterium
ACGCGGTCAATGAACTGAGCGAAGGTCCTGGCAAAGGCAATGGCGGTGTCACAGCGATGAAAATCAACGCTGATGGGACATTAAAAAAATTGAATAGTCAACCCTCAATGGGTGGAGCACCTTGTCATTGCAATGTTGATGCAACCGGTCGAACGTTGATAATCGCCAACTACACCGGCGGTAACGTCGTTGCATATCCCATTGCGGCTGACGGAACAATCGGAGAAGCCACAAGCAATATCCATCACGAAGATCCGACTCGTAAGGACGCCAGGCTGACTCCCAGGGCACATTTAATCAACATCAGCAGTGATAACCGATTTGCCTACGCGGCCGATCTGGGACTGGACAAGATCTTTATCTACAAACTGGACGCCGAACATTCGACTTTGTCACCGAATGACCCACCGTCAGTGAGCGTGACGCATGGCGGTGGCCCGCGGCACTTTGCCATTCATCCATCAGGAAACTTCGCATATACAAACAACGAAACCACACTGGTGGCAACAGCTTTCAAGCGTGATGCAAAGACAGGAGCACTCACAAAAATCCAGGACATCACCACGATTCCGGACGGGTTCGAAGGGAGTCGCAGCACGGCGGAGTGTTTGTGTCATCCAAGCGGTAAGTTTCTTTATGTCAGCAATCGCGGCCCGGATTCGATCACCGTCTATTCGATTGACCAAACAACCGGCCTGTTGACGTGGGTTGAGAACAAACCAACGGGTGGCAAGATTCCTCGAAACTTCTACATTGATCCGAGCGGAAAGTGGCTGCTGGCAGAGAACCAGGAATCTGATTCCGTGGTTATCTTCGCCATCGACCAGGAGAAAGGATCGCTGTCGCCGACTGGCGATTCTGTGAAAGTTGGCAAGCCGGTGTGCATTCGAATGTTTCCGACGACCGCCCCAAAATAGTTGTTTACGAAGAATGCACACGTAGTCAAACGCATAGAGACGACAGGCGTCCATCTCAAACGACACGAAGCCGTATGTCGCTTGTATGCTTCAACAACGAGGCAGTAAACGCAAGTCAAAAGTGGATGATCCGCATTCATGAATCAATGGCATGAATCACTGGCAGAATCACTGGGGACACAGCATTACCTTGAAACGATGTGGCATTTTGATAGAATCCGCGATTAAGTAGCGGGGGATTTGGTTGAGTGAGGCACTGGCAGGGGGCGGGCAAATGGCACGATTGGCGAGAGTGGAAGTGTTTGCGGCAGATGAAATCGCCGTAGTACATGTCATGGCAAGGACGGTGCGTCGTTGTTTTTTGCTGGGAGAGGATGCGGTCACGGGGAAGAATTACGATCATCGCAAGCTGTGGATCGACGACCAGCTTGTGCATCAAGCTCGGCACTTCGGGATTGATTTGCTGTGTCAGGCGATCCTGTCGAATCACATTCATCTGGTGTTGAGATCTCGGCCGGATGTGGTGGCCGAATGGGATGATTCTGAGGTAGCTCGGCGGTGGCTGATGTTGTGCCCGGTGCGCCGTGACAAAAATCGGCAACCGATGGTACCGACAGAATTCGAACTCAACCACATTCGCAATGACAAAGAAAAAGTCGCCGCCGTTCGCAATCGACTGAGCGATATTTCGTGGTGGATGCGGCTGCTGAGTCAGAACATTGCTCAACGTGCGAACAAGGAAGATCAGGAAGTCGGAAAATTCTGGCAGGCGCGATATCGCGCAGTTCGGCTTCTGGATGAAACGGCGATTCTGGCGTGTGCAGCGTATGTGGATCTCAATCCGATTCGGGCGGCGCTGGCGGAGACGATCGAGGACAGTGATTTTACGTCGGCTCAGAAACGTGCTCACGAACTGCGGGGGCAGTTTTCAGTTGGCAGTGGCCAGTGTTCAGAGAAGGCGGGTGATGACTCCGAGGAACCGCCGAACCCGCGGCTAGCGCCATGCGGCTCACGGAGTGCGGGGCATCTGTCGCCGGTTGATCTGAGCGGAGGAGACGTCAAGTTGGGGGTTGGCGAAACGGGGCCATGCACTCATACACAGGGCGAGCGTTGCAGCGATAAAGGATTTCTACCGATGTCGATTGCTGATTATCTGAGTCTGTTGGACTGGACGGCTCGGCAGGTTCGCAGCGACAAGCAGGGAGCGACGCCGCAACATCTGGAGCCGATATTCGATCGACTCGGAGTGTCGTCGGAAGTCTGGTGCCACCTTGTGACGCACTTTGGAAAACTATTCAGCATTGTGGCTGGCCAGCCACATCAGATTGATGGGCATCGTTCGAAATCGAACACGCACCGCTATCGAGCCCGCCGCGCGGCTCGCGAACTGCTGAGTTCTGTTTAGCGTTGCTTGGGAGCATTGAGCAACGACTTCTGCTGCCGTGAATCTCGCCGTCGAACGTGCAACTAACACCGCAGGCTGGTTCACGGTGCGCAGTTCTCTCGTGTCACATCCCAATGCGCGTAGTTTTTGTCAGTTGAAATCGAGAGCCCCTGCGCTTCAGAGAAACTTTTAGCTCGCCAACGATTACCGGATCCGAAAAACCGTACGTGCGACGGCCGCCCCTGGACCACCCCGTGTATTCGGCCGACGCAGAATTCCATCTCACTGAATTTGTAACAATACATTCCTGGATGTTCGCCGCAATTTCACGACTTCCAGAAGCAAAATTGTGTGTCCCCGTTGATGTCCCCTGTTCTGGAGCAAACAGGAACGATCGCATGCACGGCATGCGAGGCATCAGTCAAACAGACGGACCGATTCTGTCCGAACTGCGGCACAAAGATGACTGCAGTGTAGTGACACATGAATCGTGGGTGTTTCTGCCCGAGTTGTTTCTATTGCACAAGGTCGCAGAAACACAATCACAACGACGGGCAGGAATGCCCATCCTACTTTTTAAGGAAGGAAGAATTTCATGACTTCAGCACCAACAGCAAGCGTGTCGGACAGGAATGTCCAACCTACAAGTCTTGATGGCTTCACGGAGCATGATCCAATGGCACAGCTCTATCCGTTCGCAGCAATTCGAGTGACACGGATCGCTCGCGACACGGACAAGAAGATCGGCGACTTTCAACTCACGGCAGACGTTGCCCGTCAGCTTGATGAAGACCAGGTGGGGGTATTGATTGCGAACTGTGAGACGCCCGATCGAATGCACGAGCGAGTTTTGAAGCTGGCCGAAACGGAGTACCCTGCTCCGTGGGTCGTGGTGCTCAGTTCGATCGATCTGGCTCGCTGGTGGTACAGCGTGCAGCACGGAATTGATACTCGGAGGATTGACGCAAAATCGGAAGCAAACGGCTTCTGGCGAACCGGCAACTGTTGGTTCACGAGACTGGAGCGGCTGGAAGCGTTGTCGAAGTCGCCCGAGTTTCATGGACCCATTGCAGGAATCATTGTTGTCGATCCGATGTTCCAGACTCAGCATGCCCGAGGTTTGCGAGGATCAAAGTGGACACACAATGATCGTCCTGAATTACTCAATAGCTTTCGCAAAGATCTGGCCGAAGACGGTCTGCGTCCGCCGCTGATGTTCATGGCCTGTCCGCCAGCGAAGTCCCTCAACACCCTTGCCGCTCAGCGAGCCTACTGCCTGGAAACCATGTGGTACGCCGACGGTAGCCGCCTGAGAATCGGAGCCATCTAAAGTACGTTGGACATTCCTGTCCGACTATTGAGCTTCTTCCGTCAAACCTATGCTGTCAGCACCGAAATCCCATGAAGGTTGTTCCAATGAATGAAGAACGTCTAGTGACTCGTAGTCTTCCATATCACGGCTCTCAATTGGCGGCGCTCCGCAAGGCTCTGACGTTGGGTCACGAGTTGCATTTCACCCAGTCCCGAGAGCTGGAGCGATTCGAGGTTTCACTTCCGGAAGATCTTGGCAAAATTCAGGCTGGCATGCAGCAGCAATATCTGGTGCTGTGGTACAGAGCGATGACGTCGTCAATTCACAATCAGGAACCGCTTGCGTGGATCAATACGCCGACGGACATGTTTGTCAGCCCCCGATATGGACAGAACTTCAAGCTGGCGCGTGCCGTGCGAGATCTATTGGAACGTCCACTCTGGCACTTTATGGCTGATCAGGGCAGACGAGTAAGATGCATGTTCTGCAATAAGCCGCTCGATATTCCCTCTTCCTGCATGCTCGGCTACGGCCCGGTCTGTTCACAACGTCTGGGACTCTACTGGTTCACTTCATGACGTTTTGTGCGAGATGATCGAGGAACTTGCGAAAACATCTGAAGTCGCGAGAATTCGCACCACCACTGCGAGTTCCTCATCGCACTCTGGCAACATCAACGCCTTGGAAAGCCCTTCAACATGATCACAGATCTCTGGATCGAAAACTTCAAAGGCATCGGCAAACGCCAGCACATCCCGCTGCGGCCGATCACGCTGCTGTTTGGAGCCAATAGTGCAGGGAAGAGCACGGTGCTGCATGCATTGCTTTACCTTCG
>JBDNFT010000463.1:0-4416 GCA_041689695.1 Planctomycetaceae bacterium
CAGATGATCGGAGTCAATCGCCAAAACGGCGTCAGCATGTACGGCCGCGAATCGTGAATAACGACCTTGATTGCAACCAAGATCCCAAACCGTTTTCCAGGTGTTCACGTTGCCTGCGTTAGATTGCGGAGCACCAGACTGCAAAGATCTGGATCGACAGACTTCTGAAATGAATTGTTCCTTGATCACCGCGTCACGCTGCACAGGCGTTGACGATTCGTCATAGTCAGACCACGTCGACTTTTCAGGCTTCCAGGTCAGGCGTTCCACGATCCGCCGCAGACCCTGCACATTGCTGATGATCATGTCGCGACTGAAGCCGCTGGATTTCATGGAATCCGCCAGCTTGTACTGTTTCGTGTTTCAACACGGCTGCGGAGTCAAGTTGGGACTTCGGGACAGCAACCGTAGATACGCGTTCCGTTTGGACGAGTGAGCCAGATGTCATTGCCGACTGGACAAAAGCTTTCTCCGCGATGGCAGTCCAGGCTTTGAATCCGTCAGCTCCCAGAGCCCGAAACACTTGGCCGTTGCGATGAAAAATTCGTCCAGATCGATCCCGAAAAGAACCGCACTCGAATGTTGTAGAATCTGTCATCGTTGGTCAACTAGTTTTCAATCTGCGTGATTTCTGTCGGCTGCTTTACATCGGCGTAGCGAAATGATCGCCACATGTGCCGCACGAAAACATATAGACCAGCGCTGCCGCCAACAATCGCCTGCAGCAGCATGCTGCCAGTACCCGGATCGAGATACGCGAGTGAAGTGAGATAAGTAGTCATAAGTGTGAACCATGCGTATGCTGCTCGCGAACTGCAAACAATAAAACGCAAACCATTGCTGAGATTTGCGGAGATTTCTGCGGAAACGCTCCGCACAAAAATCCGAAACAATCGTCCTGTCCTTGCATCCGAGGATTCAGGAACAGAACTTCTCCTGATAAACCTACCTCAGGCGGTTGCAGCGTCGCGGATTCTTCAAATATTTCCTGTGAGAATCAGACACGTCCAAACTTGCGGGCTTTCTTGGCTGAGACGAAGAAAAACATATCAGCCTGGAAAGGCTGACTACTTTATCCAGGGACAATGCCCTAACTCGCAGGCGGCAGCAACACCCACCAGGCGAGAGCAAATGGACCGGCGAAGAGGGGGCTGTCGAGAAGGTCGAGCAGCCCCCCAAAGCCAGGCATTAAAATTGCAGAATCCTTCTTCTGCACGTCGCGCTTGATCAGCGATTCACAAAGGTCGCCGACCAGACCAATGAGTCCGATGATGGCCGAGTACGCAATGACGTTCAGCAATGAGCCCGGTACAATGGTGACAGCAAAAAGTTGGCCCGCGAATGTTATCCACAGCCAGCCGCCAAGTATGCTTCCGAAGATCGCTCCGAAAAGTCCCATCTGGGTTTTGCCGGGACTTAAGATCGGTGCAAGTTTTCGCTTGCCCCAGAGACGTCCAAATCCATACGCAAACGTATCACCGGATTTGACGCAGATGATCATCGACGCAATCGCAAAGTAGCCGAGTTGCGGATTTGGAAACCACCGCATCTGCGCGGTGACCGCGATCAGTCCGCCGGAATAGAACACTGTCAGCAAGTTACCGCCAAGCGATTCCATCGATCGCCCGGGCTCTCGAAATCGTGTCGCTTCAAACGCCAGCAGCCCTAGGAACGAAAGCGTAAATGCGGCACCGATCCAGCCCAGCGAATTGAGTAACGACGATGTTGTATCAACGCCACTCTTGGCAAAATACAGATGGCACCAAGCGGCAAATACAACCAGGCTGCTGAGTGTCGCCGTTGCATAAAACGATGGTTGGATACTTCGGACTTTCAGCAGATCAGTCAACTCGTATGCATTGCGAACCGCAATGAACAGACAACACCCAAGCAGAATGAAGGCGGATGTCCCGAGCTTATGATCCAGCCAGAATAACGCGATTATGGCAGGCACCAGAATTGCAGACATCACCAGTCGCCAGCCAAGCATGTTTCAAAAGTCCCGTGTAGTGATCTGTGTAAGTGGTGTCGTGCCCGATGCTGCGGTCGCGGGCAACAGATTCAGAATTTCAAATCAAAAATCGGCAATCAAAAATCGGCAATCTCAAGTCGCCGGAGTTAAACCACCGAATCGGCGATCGCGTCTGGCAAATTCACGAACCGCATCGCGAAGGTCTTCTTCGCGAAATTCGGGCCAGTGCTTATCTGTCACCCAAATTTCCGAATAGCTGATCTGCCAGAGTAAGAAATTGCTGATCCGATATTCACTGGCCGTGCGAATCAGTAAGTCCGGATCTGGCATGCCCGCCGTCATCAGATGATCGCTGACGGTGTCGGCAGAAATATCTTCGGGCAACAATGTTCCACTTTTGACGGCCATTGCAATTCGCTTTACCGCTTCTGTGATCTCCAACCGAGCCCCATAATTTATCGCAAGACAAAGTGTCATTCCATCATTGCCTGATGATGCATGGATTGTCTTTTCCATTTCAGTCTGAATCATGGGATCCAGCTCGCTGGTATTCCCGATCACCCTGAACTGCAAACCCTGCTGTTGAATCAGTCGTCGCTCTTCCACAAGATACTGTTTGAGCAGGTGCATCAACAGCGACAATTCCTTCGGAGGACGTTTCCAGTTCTCACTTGAAAAACAGTAAAGCGTCAACTGGTCCATGCCAAGTCGAGATGCTTCTTCAACGACCGACCGCACGGAAGTCACGCCACGGCGATGACCTTCAATTCGCGGCCAACCATGCTTTTGAGCCCATCGACCATTGCCGTCCATAATGATGGCAACATGCCTTGGGATCGTGGCACGCTCGATGCCCATGGCGGTAAGTTGGACGTCGGAATATTTCTCTTCCCGTGACAACGCGTCTCTCCGTCGTTAGCGTTTTTCGCTACTGCCCCGTTTGATAGACCATCTTCCCAAAGATCATTCGGCCGGCACTGCTTTGCAGGACACTGGTAACGATCACGCTGATATCTTTGCCAGCCAGGTTGGCTGCATTTTCGCAGACCACCATCGTGCCGTCGTCCAGATAACCAACTCCCTGACCAGGACCTTCTCCCTCTTTGATGATCTTGATTTGCAGGCGTTCGCCGGGAATGTAGCGAGGCCGCAACGCGTTCGATACGTCGTTCAGGTTGATGACAGGAATGCCTTGAACACTCGCAACTTTGTTCAGATTGAAGTCATTTGTGATGACGCCGCCCCGAATGGATTTTGCCAGTGCCACAACTTTTTGGTCGACGGTCATGCTCTTGTAGTCGGCTCGATTGGTCTCCATAACCTTCACATCGACATTGACGCTTTGTTGCATTTTCGCGAGAACTTCCAGCCCACGACGTCCGCGGATTCGACGATTTTTATCACTGCTGTCCGCCACGTCCTGAACCTCTGCCAGGATGAAGTCGGGCACGATCAATTGCGATTCAATGATCTGAGTTTCCACAACATCCGCAATGCGTCCATCAATCAGCGAGCTGCTGTCAACGACCAAAGGCCGGCCACTTTTCAGGTCTCGCTGAAATTCCACATAAGGAATCACGAAACGAAAATCGTCTTTGGTTTGCAGCAGAAGGGACACGCAAATATATGGGAACGCCAGCAATGTGATCAGCACCACAGCGGTGTGGTACGAATGCGTCTGAGGAATCACCGGCGTCAGCGCCTGAATGAACAAGTAGGCCAGCAAAATCCCGACAAGGACACCGAAGTAAATTCCGGAAATGACATCGATTCGCTTCTTGCGAATGATCAAGTCCACGACTGTGAAGATCTGTGAAATCCCCAGCAAGGTGAAGAACGCCGTGGCTTTGTTATTCCGGATCACGGATGGCATTACACTGCCGCCGTTCGTGACCTTGGGCACCATGACGATCTTCCCGTCAAGGTTCATCGGGGTGAGGCTTGTTTCGGCTTGATCGGTGTCTGAGGTGATATACGCAAGGATTGCGCCAGCGCATATGAGCAGGTATGCAACCCGCAGTATCATAAGCAACATTTTGGGGGGCTCGCTTTAGTGGTAGGAACCGGTTACGGAACCTAAGGGAATGACCAGTCTGCGCTGATTTTGGCAGAAAATCCCTGCGAGGCAACTCGTTTAACGAGCTTTGAACAGTTTCTGGCTCTCAAAGCGGAATCTGGCAATGATGTTGTGTGAATCTGGGAATCTTGAGGGTGCTGCTAATTCATAAAGAATGCCGTAAAAACAGAAACGGCGATGAGTCGCCGGGAAGCAGATCTCATCGCCGTTCTGATTTTTACTACGATTCCACCCCTGGTACTGATCCGTTCTGGTGGAACCGCGTTTTGGGACAAGTCCCGTTTGCGTGTTCCCCATTCGAGTCCGCTCGTCGCTGAGCGGCCTCATTTTCATTCAGCACTTTTGGGCGGAAGGATCGACTTTGACC
>JBDNFT010000464.1:0-1908 GCA_041689695.1 Planctomycetaceae bacterium
ACATCTATTTACTGGAAGTCAACGTCAAACGCATCCAGACTTCAAACCAACTTGCAGCATCGCGCCGCCCGCTGCGGGTTGTGCATCTTTCTGATTTGCACTTTATCGATCGCCCTGGTGCGGATTTTTATCGGTTTGTCGTGGGCAAAGCTTTGGAACTGAACGACGATGCCATTGTCTTCACCGGGGATCTCATTGATGAACCGGAACTGTTAGCAACGGCCATTGAAATTCTGCGGCCGCTCACCAAAATCGCTCCCTGTTTTTTCATTCTGGGTAATCACGATTGGCGATACGACTATGAATGTTTTCGGTCAACGCTGGCTGCATCCGGCTGGAAATGCGTGACGGGAATACACGAACGAATCCAGCTTGCCGACAGAAACGTCTTGCTGGCTGGTTCCGAATTGCCATGGATCGGCAACGCGCCGCCATCGGTGGAACATGCGGGTGTCGATCTGAGAATTCTGTTAAGTCACTCGCCGGATCAATATCGCTTTGGACAAAAATGTGGCTACGACGTTATGCTCTCAGGCCATACCCATGGTGGCCAGGTTGTTTTGCCGATCGTCGGCCCAGTGTACGCTCCCAGCATCTACGGCGTCAGTTTTGCCGCTGGTTTGTTTCAACTGGATAAAATGACGATGCATGTTTCACGCGGCATTGGTGCCAAAGATCCGCTTCGACTAAATTGTCGTCCGGAATTGACGTGTCTGGAGATCTACTGCTGAAGAAGGTTCCAAATCATGCTGAGTTTCCTCTCACAAGAAAAAACCGGACCGCAACTTCGCCGACGCGAATGGTTGCGGATCGGAGGTCTTGCCGGAATGAACTGGGCTCTACCAGGCCTGATTCCACAGCGATCCGTGGTCGCAGATTCCATTGCATCGCAGGCACCGGGTTTCGGCAGAGCAAAGTCTGTGATTGTTGTCTTTGCCAGCGGCGGCCAGAGTCAACTCGACATGTGGGATCCAAAACCGGATGCTCCTCAGGAAGTTCGTGGCGCATTCGGAACGATCGGAACGGCGATTCCCGGCGTGCGTTTTTGTGAGCACATGCCGCAAATCGCCAAAATTGCTGATCGCCTTAGCATCGTCCGCAGTATGTCGCATGAAGATCTTGATCACGGCACGGCGTTTTATCTGTCAATGACAGGGCGATACCATCGTCGCAAATCCGGAAACCCGCTTCCGTCATCGGAAGACCTGCCGTGCCACGGTGCCATTTTGCAACGCGTTCGGCCAAGCCAGAAGTTCGCTCAGACCGCCATTCATCTCAATGGCCCGGCACTGGTACCGTTTCTTGATGCGCCGGGACAGTTCGGTGGCTTTCTCGGCAAAGGTTACGATCCTCTCACGCTGGGTGATGTCACATCCGATGAGATCGCTGTTCCTGCGTTGCTGCCTCATGCTGATCTGCCGCCCGTTCGAATGCAATCCCGGAAGTCTTTGCTATCGGCGGTTGAACACAACATGAAAGCGATGGAGAATCAAAAATCTGCACTCGACAAGTACGCTCTGTATCAGCAGGCGTTCGATATGCTGTCTCGGCAAAACGCTCGTGAGGCTTTTGATCTTTCAAAGGAATCGGATGCATTGCGAGACCGCTACGGGCGCAATCGTTCCGGGCAATCCTGTCTACTGGCGCGTCGACTGGTCGAAGCGGGTGTTCCGCTGGTGACTGTAATTTGGTCGCACAGCAATCGCGGCCAGGATGTAGACGCAACAAACGACGACTTATACGGATGGGATACGCACAACGACATTTTCGACGGCCTGCAGAATCACCTGCTGCCAAGATTTGATCAGGGCTTTTCTGCTCTGATCGAAGATCTTGACCAGCGAGGTTTGCTGGATTCAACGCTTGTCGTGTG
Source organism: Planctomycetaceae bacterium (assembly GCA_041689695.1). Lineage (GTDB taxonomy): Bacteria > Planctomycetota > Planctomycetia > Planctomycetales > Planctomycetaceae > SXXK01. Next base: position 1,874 of record JBDNFT010000464.1, read on the forward strand.
CATGGGCGAGTTCGGCCGCGCACCGCTGGTCGCAT
>JBDNFT010000465.1:0-3250 GCA_041689695.1 Planctomycetaceae bacterium
GCCTCACAAAAGCCCATTGGAACCAGATATTCCTGATAGCGAGTCCAGACTTTGTCGGGATCGGCACTGATTCCCTGCATCACACCCATGCGAATCCCACGCAGCCATGAACTGACAACTCCGCAAGGATGTCGCAGCAGCACAAGTGCGTCGGCATGGATTGTTTCCAGAATGCGATCCAGCATTGGGAATGGTCGGTTCTTGATGACGATGCAGTGTTGTTTGTTCAGAGTTCCGGTTGACAGATACTTAAAAGTTGATGTCAGCGGCGGACATGCTTTCGCGCTCATCCAGAGAGCAGATCGAATCCACGCGGGTGTTTTCAAAAAGTCCTTCCGAAAGAAGGGCGGCTTGTGTGTTTGGATACATGCCTTTGCCAATTGTTGCGTCAGAATTGCGATATCGTCCGTCGTTCCCCGGCCTGTCTTGATTCTGTCGTACAGGCTGCTGAGGACCAGGTCTTTGTCGAGCTGGTAAAATGGTTCATGGCTGCCATGGACCGCAGGATGCGAATCAAGGACCTTTAACGCCCACGATGTTCCGCCACGCGCGCTTCCGGCAAGTAGCACGCATCGTGGTTTGTTCACGGCCACGGCATCGACTGATCGTTTTTCCAGCGAAGTTGATTTTTGAGATATCGTCAGACCAGGATTCATTCGAAAATCTCGGCAGCCATTAGACGTGCGTATAAAACAGGGTGAATTGATAGGACGTGCAGAACACTAGCTCAAGGAAATGTGCTTGCAATTCTGGCCAATCTACTCCCGGCCCGACTGACAAAATTTACAATATAGCAATCCGCGCAAGGCAGGCTGTTGCCATTATGCAGCCTTGAAACGTACAAAATGGCAACAAAGCCGGACATTCAGCATTTTCGTTAAAATCGAACTTGGTGGAAAAGTTGTAAGCCCCTATGCACGACGAAATTGGCAAAACCTCGTTTAACCGTCAGCCACTGGCGTGCGTTTTTCGATTCTGCGCGAAATGAAATGCGCGACATGAAGAACATCAACCTGGGGCGGCGTTCATCCGCATTCGCGGATTCTCTTGCCCCAGGCTGATATGCCAGAGCGTTTCAGGCTCCATCGCAGCGCCAGCTTTGAGTTCGGGATCTGATTGGCCACAATCTTCCTTTCAGATTTGCCACGCGTTCGCGTCTCGGTTGCGTTCATCGGTAGAGAGTGCAACCATGCGGCTATTCTTCCCCTTCAACGTAACAGGAGACACAAATGACCAAATGGCCAATCGGCGTTTTCGCATCCATTGATGCCGGACTGGGAGTTCATCTGGATGTCGTTCGCGAACTGAAAGTTCCCACGATTCAACTGCACGCACCTCACGCGGAAACTCGCAACGCGGAAGCAGCAGCAGCGTTCCTGAAAAAGTGCGATGATGCCGGAATCACAGTGACGGCGGTGTTTGGTGGCTTCGAGGGCGAAAGCTATGCCGACATCGCCACATCGGCACGCACTGTGGGACTGGTACCGGAAGAAACTCGAGCCGCCCGCGTGCAGGAAATGAAAGAAATCAGCGACTTCACGAAGTTGCTGAACTGCAACACAGTGGCTCTGCACATCGGTTTCGTGCCGCACGACACGCAGTCGGACAGCTACAAGAATCTAATTACGACGACTCGCGATCTGTTGGACCACGTCGCGGCTAACGGACAGCAACTGAACCTGGAAACGGGACAGGAATCTGCTGACCATCTGCTGCAGTTCATCGAAGATGTTGATCGCCGAAATTTGTTCATCAACTTCGATCCGGCCAACATGATTCTGTACGGAACTGGTGAACCGATTGCTGCGTTGAGAAAAGTCGGCCACTTTGTCGGCAGTATTCACTGCAAGGATGCGAAATGGGCGGCACCGGAAGCTCGCGGCACAGGCTGGGGTCAGGAGGTGCCGCTGGGTGATGGTGACGTTGGAATGGAAACGTATCTCAAGACATTGCAGGAAATCGGATACACCGGACCTCTCACGATTGAACGCGAAATCCCGCAGGATCGCGAACGTCAGAAGGCGGACATCGGTCACGCCGTGCGGTTGTTGACACAACTGCGTACGATGGTTCTGGGGACCTGACAAATGGCACGCTGTGATCAGGGATATTTGTGCGACGTCTGTGGCGAGGAAGTGGAAACGATTCGCGAGAGTGATTTGTATCTCCGCTTCGTCACTGGCGAACTTTCATCCAACGAATTGCTGGCGGCAGCCGAACGCCATCTGCGCTGTAATCCAGTTGTCGCACAATTCATCACGCATCCGGATTTTGAACCGGTGACTGTCGAAGGTGACTTCGATCGGCGCCTGTTTGATCCGGCTGACATCGCCGAACGAGAAACACTGCTCACACGCGGCTGGCTACGATTGCAGGAATTGGCCGAACTGGCTCAAACCGTGCCACTGCCGCATTATCCGTTGCCGGAGTTTCAATAGAAGTAGCTGTTGTTTTGCAGGACGGGTCTGGAGACCCGTCCTACGACTTAGTAACTCAATCGGATCCAACCTCTCGCCTCATCTGGAATGCCCGCCATGTCGTTAACATTTTCGCCGCTGCCGCTTTGCAGTAATTCGACTTCAGGAGTGCATGGTCTGTTCTGGAAAGTATGCCTCCTCTTCAGCGTTTGCTTCAGCTCGCCTGCGATCGGACAGGCTCAGGATTCGACTTCAGTGCTGCTGGCCACATTTGATGTCAATGTCACTCCGCCGGTTGGCAACTTCATGGCCTACGATCCAGTGAAGCGAGTCGATGAACTGACTCTGCGCTGTCGTGGGATTATCTTGAAAGGGAACGATGCACCCATCGTGTTGTGTGCGGTCGATTTTCTGGGAATCGCCAATGAAGCGCACGATGCGTGGCGAGAAGCGATTGCGGCAGCAGCTATGACGCCGGATCTGAAAGTTGCCATGGCTGCATACGGTGACTATGGTCCCTGTTACATTGGCACCACAATCGCTTACGAACAAGGAGGATATGAAACCAGCGACGGTGCCACGAATGTGTCGCCAACCGTTGAACCAGTGCTAATGGACGCCATGCAGCAACTGTTAAAAGAATCCCGGTAAGCTATCGCGTCTTTCCGGCGACTGGACTATCCTGCATGTGAGCGACATGGGTTTGCAGATCATTGAAATACGCCGGTGCAGCGGCCTCTAACTGGGTCAACAGACGCGGGGCGGTTTTTGCAGATTCCAGGCTGGCCAGATACTTAAGTAAGACTTCTGCAGTTTCATCGGCCGTCTGCAGC
>JBDNFT010000466.1:0-3240 GCA_041689695.1 Planctomycetaceae bacterium
ACACGCTGTTCCTGCCCGCCCGAAAGCTGTCGCGGATAGTGCGACATGCGGTCCTGAAGTCCGACTACCTCGAGAGATGCTTTCACGTGATCGTCACGTTCGCGGCGTGATAGGGACGTCAACGTGAGCGGCAATTCCACGTTCTCATAGGCAGTGAGCACCGGGATCAGATTGTACATCTGAAAGATGAAACCCACGTGCCGGGAACGCCACTTAGCGAGTTCGCCTTCTGAAGATTTGCCGAGATTCTGGCCACAAACAATGACATCACCAGAGGTGGGTCGATCCAGTCCTGCGATGAGATTCAACAGCGTTGTCTTGCCAGAGCCTGACGGTCCCATCAGTGCCAGATAGTCGCCCTCGGACAACTGCAGATTGATTCCGCTCAACACTGGAATCGTCAACTTCTCACGATGAAATTCTTTGCAGACTTCACGCACAACAACAACCGTTTCACCGGCATTTGAATTTGACACCAAAACACTCCTGTTTCAATTCTCTACTGTGCCGTCTTCACAATCATACCCTCTTTGAAGTCTTTGGGAGGACTGACAACGACTTTCTCACCACCGCTCAGGCCACTCAGGATTTCTGAACGATCTTCCTTTTTTTCTCCCGCCTGAACGATGACTTTCTGCAATCGATCTTCGCTGGTCAAAACCCAGACAAAACTTTCGTTGCCTGCGGTTTGCAGAGCATCGTTAGGGCAGAAGATCCTGGGCTGCTCGCTCTGAGTATTCTCCTCGGACTTGTCATTTTCCGATGACAAAAAGTAAACAGTACTGCTCATATCCGGAAACAGACGTTCGTCCGCATCCAGAATCTCGACTTTCACTTTGACTGTCGCCCGAGCTCTGTCACCCATCGGGATAATCTTGCGAACCTTGCCTCGATACCTGCGGTCAGGTACGGCGTCCACCGCGACTTCAACCTGTTGTTCGGCGCGGATACGACTGATGAAATCTTCCTTCACGTCACATTCCACTTCAAGATGATCCAAATCTGCAATCGTGACAACCGAACCTCGACCCGAGGCTTCTCCCATCCCGCCCGGCATGATCGACTCACCGAGTTCTGCATCCTTGGAAATCACCGTGCCTGCAAAAGGCGCGCGGACGAACATATTTTCCCGCAGTTGTTGCGATTCCCGAATCCGCGCTTCCGCCAGCAGAACAGCCGCTTCCAGCGAAACCCGGCGTGCCACTGCTGCGGCATGCTTAAACTTTTGCGTATCAAATTCCGCAGGAGTCATCGCCTTCGCGGCAATGGATTTTTCAGCACGCTCCAGATCTTTTTGAGTTCTCTGAATCTCAACATCCTGCTCCAGCAATTCGCTGCGCGACCGAGCGGCCGTGGCTTCGACAGCAGCCAGTGAGGCATCCATGTCGGCATGTTCGAGGATTGCCAGGATATCATTGGCGCTGACTCTGCTGCCTTCTTCGACGTTGATTTGCTGGATTCGTCCTGTCGCTCTCGCCCCGATGCGCGCTTGCTGACGAGACTGAATGTAGCCTGTGGCCACAACCGTGGCATCTGCCGAACGGCCTGTTTCAACACTCACGATCGACACTCGAACTTCGAGCTTTGGACGAACGGCCTCCAGCATCCGATCAATATTGGATAGCCAGCCTTTCGATTGAGCGAGAAAAGCCAATCCGCCCAACAAAGCCAGCACCACTCCGGCATAAAAGATGAACCGAACCAGACGCCCCAAAAACGACCGCTGAGGCGGCCCTTCATCACGTCGAATGCGAAGTCGTGAAATCGCATCGGTCGGAGTGTTCTGGCTGGCGGCGGTCATAAGACAATGCACATGCTTTCCGGGGACGCACAATCGTTGATTCTTTCACAGATCGTAACGTACGGCGGGCCGGTCGCAATCTAAAACACCGACGCAAACACGACGATTTCCCAAGCACTCGGAAGATCACCATCAAGCATGACCCTGATGCGTGGAAGATCGATCGGGGTTGGATGTAGTGCATCAGGACTGCCTGAGAAGGCCAGCCTACGTTTACGTTCTCTCAAATCCATAAAATCCCGCTCGGGAAAAATAGCCTTGACGAATCAGTGAATTCGGCCTAATGTTCCCGATCGGGACAAATTCTGCGATCTGCGGTTGGATCGCCACAAAAATTCCCGATCGGGATTATCGCAATGGTCAAGGTCGATAGTGCAGGTCAAATCGGCCAGCTCGTGCGTCAAAGACGAAAAGAAGCTGGTATGACGCTGAAAGACGCAGCCGCCTTGGCTGGCGTTGGCGTTCGTTTTCTATCGGAACTGGAACGTGGCAAACCGACGTTGCAACTGGGACTCGCGATCAGCGTATTGCAGTTGTTCGGGCTGGAACTGCACGTGGAACAACGAGGTGATCAGCGTGGCTGAGACCTTGTTTGTACATTACCAACAACACACGGTCGGTACACTGACCCTGGTAGCTTCCGGGCTGATGGAGTTTAAATATCGATCGGAGTGGCAACGGAATCCAGATGGTTTTCCCGTTTCCATCTCCCTTCCACTGGACGGCAACTTCGACGCGCAGGCCAGTCAGAATTTTTTCGTGAACCTGCTTCCGGAGGCGAACGTTCGCCTGCAAATTTGCCAATCACTGCAGATCTCACAAGGCAACGACTTTGAATTACTGAAAGCCATTGGTGGAGACTGCGCGGGCGCACTCGCGATTACGCTGTCCGATGCACCGGTTGCGCAGGATCAGCGATATGAAGCAGTCAGTGAACGCCAGCTTGCGGACTGGTCCGTGGGAACTCCAAACGCATTTTCGGCAGTCACGGGACAGGATGAAGTTCGGCTGTCGCTCGCGGGGGCTCAGGATAAGCTGCCTGTGCATATTCAGGACGACGGCATCTTCATCCCTCTTGGCAATACGCCAAGCACGTCGTTGATGAAATTCGCGTCGCCGATTTACTCACATCTGCCGGACAATGAAACGTTTGTCACGATGATGGCGAGTGCCGTTGGATTGCCAGTCGTGGATATTCGGCTGCGTCCGACGAAGCGAGCCGCGATTGCTGTCATCGCACGTTATGATCGAGTCCTCGAAAACGGCAGCTATCGGCGTCTGCATCAGGAAGATTTCTGTCAGGCACTGGGAATCGGGGCCGCCCGCAAGTACGAAAAAGAAGGCGGACCAAGCCTGCGGCAATGTGCTGAAGTGATTCGCCGTCATACGTCTTTTCCACTGATCGAACTTCAGAAGCTGATGCACTGGACGCTTTTCAA
>JBDNFT010000467.1:0-2036 GCA_041689695.1 Planctomycetaceae bacterium
CGCTCGTGCCAGACAAGCTGGCACGGGGCGGAATCTGACCTTAGCCTAAGGTGTTCGTGTCCGGTGCCATGCGCTGGAAGAATCTTTGCTTGACATCAACAGCATTGACGTACAAATGTTCGTCGAACGAAGACAGCGGAGTTTGATCGCCGCGTGAGAAGCGAAACGCGCGGTACCCGAAGACACCTTCTGCATCGATCAAATGATTTAGACCCGAATGTCTTCGCTTCCCGAGACAACGAAAGTTTAATTTCCCTTATTCCGACTTACTCAATCCCTCCAGAATTCGTTGCAGGTTTTGTTTCAAACGAACAGGAAGGGGCATTGATTCGGAACTCGCTGTTTCGCACAGATCAATGCGAATCACAGTAAAGCCTGAGTCTCGAACAAACGCTTCTGTCTCAACCGACTGCCGCGAATCCAGCAGGAACAGTCGCCGATTGGTTCCCGCCGCAGCGGTGTCGGATTCGGACTTAAGGCGACCCTGCAACTCCGTGCGATCGGCATCAGTCAGCGGGCCTAAACCAGTCCAATGCAGATAATGCAGTTCCCATCCCAGCCGTTGAGTCAGATACTGGTAGTGAGGTGCGTCAGAAAACACAACTAATGGGTCGTCTCTCGTGGCGGCCTGAATTGAAAGAATCATGGCGTTGAGTGCGTTCAATTCCGCGGCAAGCTTTGCTTCGGCCGTTTCGATATCTTGCTTTTGATCGGGCTTCAGCCGGATGCAGTTGAGACTGACCTGGTGCAGTTGAGCCGCACACAATTCGGGGGCGAGCCATGTGGCCCAGACTGTTCCGGGATGGCTATGCGAACCTCCGGGACCGTGTTGATGCGTCACCGCATCCGGAATCCGAATCAACTGATCATAGTAGCCAGCCGCTGTATCCCGCACTCGCGAACGTGGCAGTGACACGCGATCTTTCCACGGTTCGTATCCAGCACCACTCAATAGAACCAAGCTCGCCTGTTGCATGGTTCTTGCGTCTTCTGCGGTCGGTGTCCAGTCCGGCGATGAAATGCCGTCCGGCACCATCAGCATTATCGAGGCGTGATTGCCGACGAGTGTTTGAGTCATCTCCAATAAAGGCTGACTGGTGACGACGATCAGCGTCCGATCTTCATCTTTTGACGACAAAGTCTGCGGTGCCTTTGTTTCGCTGCATCCGCCGATCAGACAAAAAACCACAATGGCGGAAGTCAGCAGTAACCATCGCATATCGCTGTCGCCTTTCATAGCAGATCCGAAACGCATATCGATTGAGAATCTATTTTCGCCGCAAGTTCTTCAGCATCGAGAGCGATCAGCGGACTGATTTCGACGTCAACACCCTCAGTGACTGAATGGCCAGCCTTCGCCAGCCACTCGCGTCCAATTCGCGACAAGGCTGCACGAGATGTGGCGGGAGAATCTGCACCATCACGATTTTTGACCGGGTTAAATTCTCGCTCGCGATTGCCTTCGACAATCAGCGTCCGCTCGGCAATTGGCAGTGCGTCAAAGATGAATCTTTCCAGCTTGATAGCGTTGGGCTTGGCGGCATCATCCGGCTTGATGGCGTCTCCGTCTTCGTTGATGAAGGCGACATTCTTTCTGGCAACGTGCAAAGGCAATTTGCCGCCGTCTGAGGCAAGTTGTTCCACGAATTCTCGATCAAAAATGTGAATTGCCGTATTGCCTGCCCAGAAAATCCAATCACCGCTGGCGTCAGATCGAGCCGCTTGTTCCGGAGTCAATTCACTGTATTCAACGATTTCCGTGCGCCCATTGATGTCTGCCAGTACGCCCATGCGTTCCGTGGGACTCACCTTTCGCACGACGTTCGTTGACAACTGCGATTTTTTCAGGGAATGAAATCCGATAAACGCCGGATCGCACAGAATCGCTGTCGGATTATCGACCTGATGATAAAACAAATATCGAATGCCGCGGCTTGCCAGCATGTCAAGCAGACCTGCTTTTGCCAATGCTGAAACCAGACCACCATGACCATCCAGCGACAATGCCAATTCGCTTTGACTGTTCATCAGAATGC
>JBDNFT010000468.1:0-6751 GCA_041689695.1 Planctomycetaceae bacterium
AAAGGATTTACGCACGGCTACCTTTTGACGTTCGCGTCAGAAGCCGGTCGTGATGCTTATCTGCCGCATCCAGAGCACAAGAAATTCGGCGCTCTGCTGGCTGGAAAAATTGATGATGTCTTTGTCGTTGATTACTGGGCGGCGGAATAAGTTTGATGTTGTAGGATGGGTCTCCAGTCCCGTCCAGTTCTGGTTTTTTTTGTTCTTGTTCCGAGGCTCCAGCCTCGGAACACGCTGCTTCGGAGGCTCCTGCCTCCCGTGATTCTCGCTGGAGGCAGGAGCCTCCAATGCGTTGCGTTCCAGGGCTGGAGCCCCGGAACGAAGGAGGCCGGGCCCTGGCGAATCGTTCAAGAACCAGAGAACAGGAAATCAACGATCGTTTTCAGGCATGGCTGGGCACGGCGATGATGTGCCTGGCATCAATGTTTGCAATTCTGATCTTCTGTGATCGCATGGATATGAAGTTGTTCCCGATGCCAGCGGTATGGGGCACCAGCCGCAGCATGCATCTGTTTGTGTGCTGTGGAATGTTTTTCTGCGCCGCCATCCTGCTGAAGTCACCTCAGTTTTCCGATGAGCAGGAGTTCACGACGCCGCTGTTCAAAACCTGCGAACTCCTTACGAGACCGGGTTGCTCACTGTGTGACGATGCGATGGAAGTACTGATCAGCTTTCAGAATGCGTTGCCCGCAATTACGGCCGTCGATATTTCAAACGACCCGCAGTTGACGCGTCAGTTTGGCGAATCTATTCCTGTGGTTGTCCTTGACGGTCGCGTGCGTTTTCGTGGCGCTGTGAATCCTGTGCTGATGCAGCGCATCGTTGATGCGGCTCGAACGCGACGACACGAAGCTGGCCACGAAGCTGATGAACATCACGATGCCTCATCAGGGCTGATTACGAACCCCTGACAAAACCTCCGCAGCTCACGCAGGTTTTGTCAGGGGTTCTTAGTCCTGATGGCTTCCATCTTTTGCCAGATTTGTGGCAGAGACTTCAGTAAATCAGACGCAATCATTCCGCGCTGACCAAGTTCTGACGCTGCCAAATCTCCCGCGCGACCGTGTGCATGAACGGCGAGTGCTGCGGCTTCAAATGCGTTCATTTTCTGGCCGAGCAGAGAAGCGACGATTCCTGTGAGAACATCGCCGCTGCCACCGGTGGCCATGCCTGAATTGCCTGTCGTGTTGATGAACAACCGCTCGCCGTTTGTGACGACAGTTCGCCGTCCTTTTAAGACCACAGTCAGTCTGTGAGTCATCGCAAATTCGACCGCGGTCGAGATGCGAGTTTCCTCGTCGTCGCTGACTGGCTTTCCGGTCAAACGGGAGAATTCGCCGGGATGCGGCGTGATGATACATGGCGACTCTGCGTTACGTTTCGCCAGAAGCCCATGTGCGGCTGCAGCATTCAAAGCGTCAGCATCGACGATGAGCGGCGCGCGGCAGAATTCCAGAACCGCTGCGACAAGCTCTACGGCCGCAGCGGATTGACCAAGTCCCGGGCCGATCGCAACTGCATCTTTCCCCGCGAGAAGCTCTTCAATGCGTTCAGTCGATACTGGTGCCAACTGTCGATCAGAATCTGTGCTCAGACCAATGGTCATCACGCATGGTTCATAATTCGCCACCACCATTTGAATCGACTGCGGAATGGCAGCGATCACAAGTCCTGATCCCGACCGCAGCGCGGAAACGGACGACAGACAAACCGCACCGCTCATCCCAACGGAACCGCCGATGATCAGAACTTTTCCAAAAGTACCCTTGTGCCCATTTTCCGGACGTCCCGGCAGCGTAGGGACGGTTTCCATGGGAAATTGTTCGGACATTGTATTCCTGTCGGAGTTTCGTTGTTTCAAAGTTTGTTGTTCGCGAATTGAACCACTATATCGATCGGCAACGCTAACGTCGATTCTCTTGCCCTGCGGGCGATGTTGATGCCGATGATGTGACCGTCGATGTCCAGCAACGGCCCACCACAGGCTGCGGGAGTGATTGCGATGTCATGTTGCAATGCCTGAAAGTCATTGCGTCGCTGGCTGAGCTCGCCTGCACGGCCATCGAGGAATTCTGTCTTTTCAAACTGCTGCCTCGGATCGTGCTGTAACTGTGCGTAGATTTTTAGTTCGTTCTTGCCGCGTTTAATGTCCACCACAATCCAGTCGCCCGGCTGACAGAGCTGCAACAAGTTTCCAATTGCATCCAGTGATATCACGGCCTTTCCGTTAAGTCGCAGGATCTCGTCATCTGCCTTCAATCCGGCGATCACTGCGCTGCTGTTGGGAGATAACTCCGTGACGCGAACGTGCTCGCCGTCTTCCTGCAGCGTTGCCCCGAAGCGAGCGGGCTGTGATGGTTCTTTGTGGAAGTCTCGGCTGATGAGTCCAGCAGCAGAGATGTTCACTGGACTGGTCGCAGCAAAGACGATCCGACCAACAAGCGACACCTCGTTTTTGGCTTCCGCAATCCCCGCGCGAATGACGACTCCATGTTTGCTGGGCATCTGCATCGTCAGAATTGCAAGGTCCCGCGCACGGTCCTGCTTGCTCAATGTTGCAAGAGTTTTTGAACCGTCCGTAAAGTGGCATTCCAGCTTCTCGCAGAAAACAATTTCGGAGAGTTTCGTCGCAACATGCAGCTCGTCGAGAATCGTTCCACAGGCTCGCACAGCGCTGCTTCCTTTTCGGTCCGTGCCGTGAATTTCGACAGTGGCTTGTCTGGCCATTTGCACGACGAAGGGCTCTGGCAGAAGACCCTTCGACGAAAGCGGTGTGAGCGGATTGGCACGACCCTGCTGCGGCAGCTTCTTCCATGAGTCCGTTTGTTCCAAGACTCGAAGAATGGCTGAGATTCGGATGTGGCCGTTGGATTCCGCAGACTTGCCGATTTGCCGATTCAGGCCTATCAACTCACCACGGCTGTTCACGAGCGGTCCGCCGGAATCGCCACTTGTCAGCGTGCAGCTTGTCTTGATTGCCGAATCATCGACCGCGAGAATTTGACCGAGTCGAATGACAGCCGTCATACCATCCGGCTCCTTTGCAGGAAATCCGGCCGCTATGGCAATTTGGCCTGCGGCGGTGAGTGCGTCTGTCGACAATGAAAAGAAGCGGATATCAGATCCGCGCGGTGAAGCGAGGTCTAAAGACAAGATCGCAATATCGGCGGACTCATCGACGAAGACTCGCTTCGCCTCGAACGCCTGCCCGCCGGAGACGATGACCGTTGTCGCAGCATCGGGCTTCAATCCATGGGCAACGGTCAGCACCAGACCGTCGGCTGATACGATGACGCCGGAAGAAACGTCGGAGCCACTACGAATTCGAACGGTCACACTCTGCAACTGCTGGCAGATATCAGTGCAACGTATTTGAATCTCTGCTGTTGGTTCGTCGCCGCAGGCAGGCCTAGGGCACGCGCTGAAGAACAGAACGATGATACTCAGGAACAGTCCGGAAATAAGTTCCGGGTTTTCACAACCCGAAGCCTGAGCGAGGGATCGGAGTTTTTGTGAGAAATCCCTCACTGACGTTTCGGGTTGTGATTTCAAGACAATGGAATGTCGGGCAGTTATTTTGGGACTGTTCCCAAGGCTGCGTAAACTCCTGTGCTGGAAGTCTTTCGGCGGTATGTTCATGGGATCATTCTATTGCGGCGAAAGGTTCGGTATCATGATCGATCACCATTCTATACAGGAGACCGCTGCTATGTCGCTACAATCACGTTCTTCACGCCGACAGATTCTAACCGTTGCTGCCGCATCGGTGTTCGTCGCTTCCGCAATGCGTGCCGCACAGGCGGCAGGGAATGCCTTGCTGGCTGATGACGACACAGAACATCCCTGGATCGACGCTCATTCACATATCTGGACCACGGATCTGGCAAAGTATCCGCTGCGCGATCACCAAACGGTCGATGTGCTTGAGCCGCGAAGTTTTACGGATGAAGAATTGATGGCATTGGCCTTGCCGCAGGGAGTCGGTCGCGTCGTATTGATTCAGCACTATCCGCATCACGGTTACGACAATTCGTATCTGATCGATACCTGGAAGAAACATCCAAATCGATTCCGCATCGTCGGCCAGATTGATCAGTCTCAACCACGTGTCGATCAGAAAATGCGTGAGATGTTAAAGACTGGCGTGACGGGGTTTCGCATTGGGCCACGTGCTGATCAGCCAGACTGGTTGGCTGGTGATGGGATCAAATTGATGTGGAAGACGGCAGCAGAGACACGGCAGTCGATGTGCTGCCTGATCAACCCATCAAACCTCAAAGAGACTGCGGAATGGTGCGTTCGGTATCCTGACACGCCGGTTGTGATCGACCACTTTGCTCGTGTGGGTGTTGATGGCACGATTCGCGACGAGGACGTTAAGAACTTGTGCGACCTGGCGAAACACAAACTCGTCCGAGTTAAGATTTCTGCATACTATGCGCTGGGTCAGAAGAAGCCACCTTATCAGGATCTGGTGCCGATGATCAAACGACTGTTCGAGGCGTTCGGTCCGGATCGTCTGATGTGGGCCAGCGACTGTCCGTATCAATTGACCGAACCGAATACTTACGCCGCTTCAATCGCCCTGGTTCGTGACGGCCTGGACTTTGTTTCCGCAGACGACCGTCGGAAACTGTTGCGAACGACGGCCGAATCGACGTTCTTTTATTCGTAGGTCGATCTGTCCTCAGATCGACAACTGTTCCGCGTGGCGAACCAAACGTGGTGGCCGATGCAGTATTGCGGCGTGGAGAACAATTCAATCGCCGAGCGGCAGAAGTTAAGCCCCTTTGGCTATTTAGCCGTGTCGAAGGAATCCGACCTGGGACAGGTCGGACTACTATTTTCCACGTCGCGTGATGGCAACCAACCGGTGTGGCTGTGGCGAGTTTTGATTTGGGTCCAGTCGCCTCGACTGGTTAGGATCTGTACGCGGTGACCCTGGGCTGTGTCGAGCGTCGCGACTGCATCAAATTGTTCGCCGTCACCGGTGTGCAGCGTTATGTTGTTGGCGACCAGGATGCCGTTTTCTGAACTCCTGGATTGAATCGATGCTAACAACGCCGATGTCAGCGACATCATCAGCAACAGCAGCGGAACGATCGCAAGTCGCCAGACAGGAAAACGATAACCCGCCGCTCGGACGATCTGCAGTCCCCAGAACACAAGAGACGACAGGACGAGCGTCCAGATGATCGATGTCATTCCCGCGACTCTGACCAGAACGCTGTTGTATGTGCGAAGTTTGTACACGATCGATTTGATTGACGTTGAGTCACCGGCAGTGAGGCCAGTTAGAGTTTCCGATTTGGCGTCATCGCCTTTCACCAGAGAGTTTGCGAATTCAAGATTCACTGCCAGCTGCCGATCGTTTGGCGCAAGCTGGGATGCTCTTTCATAACTAGCGATCGCTCGGCCCAATTGGTTGCTTTGGAGACAGGCGTTGCCAAGATCTCGGTAGAGCAAGGCATTGTGAACGCCGGAATCGACCAGCAGTTGATACTTCTGAGCGGCAGTTGTAAACAGATCGCTGGCTTCGGCTGAGTCCGTTTTCGCGATACTCACGGCGCGATCATACAGTTCGCCGGCTTCCGTCAGAATGGTCTGTTGTTGAATGGCCGAAAGGTTGACAGTAGTCTGGTTGTCCTGCAACATCAGCCGTTGGGCGCTAGCCCCGGTTGGGCTGTTTTCCGTTGCAAACGTAACCGGGGCTAGCGCCCTGCGGCTGGTGGATGCAACGTCATCCGCAACTGCTTTCCCGGCTGACGAAGCAACCACCGCCGCAATGAGAAGCATTGACGCTCGTTGCGCCGTGTTGGCAGCACCTCGAACTCTAACCGCGCGACTGGTCTCAGTCCGCTTCGATCGGCGTACCTGAGACTTGCTGATAGAGTCATAGGCGGATTCGATTTGTTCGACAAGGGCTTGAGCCATCTGCCGAAATTCTGTGAGCGATTGCTGATAATCGCCGCTCAGGCGAGACTGTTCGCAACGCTCGAAGAATGCTTCGACATCAATCGCAACCGATGACATTCCCGAGATTCGCAAGGCTCCGATGGCTGAGGCGGCGGTTGAACATTTCTGTCGTGTGCGTCTCCCGATGTAATCCGTCATCGCGGCGACAACATCTGATGAATCTTGCGCATGTTCAATTGTTTTCAGGCAGCGAGATGCGGCGGATTGAAAGCTTGGCAGTCGGCTGCCGATGTTGGCTCGATTGCGGACAATCAATGTCACCAGCCACGCAATAGGTGGAGCGATAACGAAGAACCACCACCATTCACCAGAGTTCGCGACAGATTGGCGGGCAAGAGCGGCGGCTGAGCTGTCGTTCGTGAATTCCGGTTCCATGGGCTGCCTGGCCAATGCCGTATTTTCGGAACTTCCGTCGCTGTGATGCTGCTTGCTGACTATCGCGTCCAGTGACAACGATTCGGATTTATCGACCGTAATCGTGATCGGATCACTCATCACAGTTTCGTATTTTTCCGTTTCCGGATTGAAAAAACTGAATGGGATGGAAGGGATTTGTGTGATCCCCTCGCGACGCGGACGAACGGTCGTCGAGAATAGTTTCGTGTCATCCTGCACGAATCCAGCCAGCGACTGATCGGCAACTTTGAAATCCGTAGTCAAGGTTGGCAATTCCGACAGTGGTGGAGCCTGCACGAGTTCCATTGGACCGGTGCCTGCAATGCCAATGTTCAGTGTGATCGGATCTCCGGCGTTGACGGTGGTGGGTGTTGCCTGA
>JBDNFT010000469.1:0-3036 GCA_041689695.1 Planctomycetaceae bacterium
AGCTGCATGAAAGTTCTGCCGGAGGAGACTTTTGGATCTCGGCAATCGGCAGTCTCTATGTGCTGGGAGCGATGACCAAGTCCGCGCAGTTTCCATTCCACAGTTGGCTACCGGATACGATGGAGACGCCGACTCCTGTTTCTGCATTGATGCATGCGGGCATCATCAACGCGGGTGGATTTCTTGTTCTGCGACTCAGTCCGTTGATTTCACTCTCTCACCTTGCCTTGGATTTCCTCGCCCTGATCGGTGCTTTCACGGCGTTGTTTGGCGGACTGGTGATGCTGACGCAGACAAGCGTCAAACGTCAGCTCGCGTATTCCACAATAGCACAAATGGGCTTCATGATGCTGCAATGCGGTCTCGGGGCGTTCTCTGCGGCCCTGCTGCACATCGTGGCACACTCGCTCTACAAAGCGCATGCTTTCCTGAGCTGTGGCAGCGTTCTGGATGCTGCTGCGGGCAGAAAAACAGATGCCGGGCGAATTGATCCGAGCCGTCGAATTCCTCTGATGTTGCCAGCGGCCATTATGCTGGCCATCGCGATTTGCTCGACGACAGTTTGGATCTTTGGAGTTAATCTGACCGCCAAGCCCGGCGCGATCATTCTGAGTTTAATCCTGACAATCGCGTTGACGCAACTTGTATGGTCCGCACTCTCAGTTGGTTCGATGCGCCTGGCGATGTGGGGGATTCTGGCTGCGGCGTTGGTAAGCGTTGGATACTACGGCGCGTATCTGGTCGCGGATCAGATACTGCGTCACTCCGTGTCACACCAGACGATCAACCCATCATTACTTGACTCTCTGGTGATTCTGATCGTGGCGCTGGGATTCATCGGAATCTTTCTCCTGCAGGCAGCCGCCGCATCGGGCTGGAGCGGCCCGCTGTTTCGATCGCTCTATGTCCACGCCCTGAACGGATTTTATATTGACGTTGCCGCACGCCGAGTCACTGCTCGCGTGTACGGGCAACGTGGCCCCGTGCAGTAGAGATCGAGCAGTAACGATCGCGAAGGAATTCAACCTCCTGCCAATCGAGGTTTTCCCGTCATAAACGCCGTCCATCCCCGGCAACGCCGTCCATCCCCGGCAACGCCGTCCATCCCCGGCAACGCCGTCCATCCCCGGTAAACTGAATCACGAAGGAGATCGAAAATGAGTGAAGTTGCAAGCGATCCTGAGTCTCTGGAAATTGAAATGAATGGTTCAACACGTGGTACGGCAGAGTCTCAGGATATCGCACCCAGCCTTCCCGAACTGCTGCACGAAATACAGGGCATCGTGCCACCTTTGTGGCCGCTACAAGACTACGTCGCCGTGAATCCGTTTTTCGGACTGGCTCACAAGTCTTTTCTGCAAACACGCCAGTTGTATTGCGGCACTCGGGATTGCGATCTGCTGATGCCGAGGAGTTACTTTCAGTCGCTGTTGAAGATCGGACAAATTTCATCGGATGATATTGAGCAAGCGTTCCAGCAATGTCTGCAGGAGTATCCCGATCAATTCGCTCCTCTCACGGCGCTCCAGGTGCAGAACTGGATGGAGAATGACGGGGTGACGGCAGAGAAGGAGCGCGCGGTTCAGACCGTTGCCGAGAATCTCGACGGCCAGCAAGAGAGCACCTTGAGTAGTCACATTATCAACGACATCTCTCGATACGTGTCCGCACACTTTGACGAAGGTCAGGCGATTTGGGCAAGTCCATGGAAGTCTCAGCCGCTTTATCATGCGTGGCGCAACGTCTCAAAGACCAGCCGATGAATGGATCAGCTTGTAATCAACATTTTCAGGAACTTCGCGTCGCAATTGCCAGAGTCCGCCTCGGAGGCGATCGAACAGATGTTGCACACGCTTGCCATTCCGCGGAGCAGTTGGCGATCCTTCTTGCTCTGCGAAATTTTTTCCGTGAGCGGTTGGGCATCGTACATTGCATATCGGGCCTGGAAACCCGGTGCTCCGTTTGAGCCCAATGAGGATCTCATCGGACTGCTTGCGATTCGACTTGCTTATGATGCGGCGCTGGCTCGAAACTGGGAAGTAGGCTGGCCCGCAGGCTGGTGGGCTGCGTCAGTTGACTGGTCCAGGGAGGACACTCTGGAAGTGCTTTCGCCACCGGCTGAAGTACTGGCGCGATATTGTCTGCAGGTGGCTTCAGAAATCGGATACCGACGGAGCTTATGTCATGCCATATCCAATAAAGCTGCAACACAGTCCACAGCCGTTCGACCGGATCTGCAGATGGTGTTCTGCATTGATGTCAGATCCGAAGTGTTTCGACGAAACCTGGAATCCGTTGACCATGGCGTCGAAACATTCGGCTTCGCGGGATTCTTCGGCATGGTGATCGAATATGTGCCGCTCGGAGCATCGTCTGGAGTCGCTCAGTGCCCAGTCTTACTCAACCCGGCGTTTCAGATTCATGAAACGATTCAGGGAGCTGATGATAAATGCTGCAACCATGCGGTCAATCAGCGACAGACTCTCAGATCCGGTCGAAAACTGTGGAAGTCCTTTCAAAGTTCTGCGGCCTCATGCTTTTCGTTTGTCGAATCCATCGGACTGGCTTACTTCGCCAAGCTCATCACCGATTCGATGCGGTGGACTCGGACAGTATCAACGTCAGAATTTGACGGCGTCTCCAGGAAACACCAAAAGCACCTCGGTCCGCACCAAAGCGATGTCGGCCATCAAAACCTCACATTGGATCAAAAACTGAGTCTCGCGGAGAACATGCTCCGCAATCTGGGGCTGACGCAGTCCTTCGCCCGCATCGTCGCGATCTGCGGACACGGGTCCGACGTCGTTAATAATCCCTACAAGGCGGGGCTGGATTGTGGGGCGTGCGGCGGTCACTCGGGCGAGCCGAACGCACGCCTCGCCGCAGGATTGCTGAATAATTCTCAGGTCAGGCAGGGACTGGCGACTCGAGGAATTTTGATTCCGGAGGATACATGGTTCATCGCGGCGGTGCACAACACGACGACGGATGAGATCGTGTTCTTCGATACTGACAATCTGCCAGCGGAGTTGTCTG
>JBDNFT010000470.1:0-8311 GCA_041689695.1 Planctomycetaceae bacterium
AACAATTCCACCAGATCAAAGACCAGTGACAGTTTATTGTAGTTGTCGGTGTGCAGCAGACCGATGTACGGATCGAGACCTGAGATCATGCAGGCACGCTCGACCAGGTTGTACAACACACCGTAGGCGTAATTGAGCAGGCAGTTGAATTCGTCTTTGGCCGGAGACCGACTGCGTCCGCTGAAACGAAATCGCTGTGGAAGTGCCAAAGATGTTCGATCGCCAGGCGAATGACATCTGTTGAAAGATGCACGCCGGTCGCCAGCAAGATGCTGTCCACCTTCTCCGGCGAGAGCAACGCCTTGCGATCATTCGCCATGACTAGGAACATGCCATCCTGCTTTCGCAGACTGGTGCCAAAAGTGTTCAGGATGAGCTGCATGGTTGCACCGGTTCGAGACTTCCGAATCCTTTGGAAACCGACTTCCCCAACCCCATACTTTGGGGAATGTGGAAGTTGATCGTAAATTCACCGACAAACCCCAGCATGGGCATACCTTTGTGCTTTGTGGTGACTTCACGCAGAGAAGATTCTGCAGAAAGGCGCTCGGCGATTCTGACGCCAAAAGATTTCGCCAAGGCGAGGCAGTTATTGCACAGTTGCCGATTCAGGAATTCCATGCGATCGGTTGCCGGCATCGATTCGTACCGCCGATGATTCTCTTGATTCAGTGCCAGCCATGGTCGTCGAAAACGATATTGGATTCGTTCGGCACTTTGGCCCAGAGTGACCTGGGATACTTTCAGTGTTGTGTCAATGATTGTGCGATCTGTGTTTCCCATTCGCACGGCCCGGCTGAGAAGACGAACCTTCATTAACTCTTCGGCACCTTCCTCCACGGCGATGATCAACGGGCCATCATTGTCCACCGCATAGATGACTCGGGGAGATCGATAAATCAGACCGTGTTCTCCATGCTGATGAAGCAGATCCAGTTCGGGAAACATGTGCGCCAGTGCGCCGCGCACATGAGCAGCGAGTGGCAAGGGGCGAAGTGGTGCAATATTCAATCGCAATCGAGCCATTAGAAGGTTGCGAATTGCTGAATCGGTATTGGTGTTGCTCTGTTCTGTCATGGGTTGGCCTTTCAGGCCGGGGAACTTTGGTATCTGATCAATAGATTTCCGTGCCAGCAACTTTGTCCAGTGAGAGACCGACTTCGTCGTTGTAATATATGTGGTTAAGAAACCAGAATGACGGAAAGTCGGCATTTGGAAATGGTTCGGCGACGTCTTCCGGGCGAAACGACTTATTCAGCCACGCCGTGACCGTTACCAGAGCGATGCGCGGCCCGAGATCGCGTAACCTGCGACGACGCTTCCATCGATCTTTTTCTTCATACGCGGCAACAATTTCGTCACGCAGCGATGGATCGAGCTTTTCGACGACGAACGAGACTTGTCGGTTATTGTCGCCGCGTAGTTCGCGTTGAATGTTGATGTCATCGTGGGCGAAGCGTGCCCATTTTTCCGTGAGGTCAGACCCACCGTCCTTCTTTTTGGCGAGTTCTGCAAAATATTGCTCCACAAGGTCAGTGACGTCTTCTTCATTGACAACGGGCGTTAATCGTAGAAGCTCGGCGGATGAACTGAGTGCGATTTTGTCATAGATATAGTCGCCAAAAGCCTTATGAACCGTTCCATCCGGAAGTTCGTTGAGCAGCCGGACGACACGCACTGTCTGTCGAGGCCGCGTGCCATTGCGGTTGCACCGACCGGCCACCTGAACCAGCGAATCGAGCGGCGCAAAGTCGCGAATGACAAAGTCCATGTCGATATCAACACCGGCTTCAACACACTGAGTGGTCACGGCAATGCAGGCATCACTGCCTTTGATTCGTTCGATTCTGGCGAGCCTGTCACGCGGAACGATGTCACTGGATAACAACATCAGTTCATGCGGCAGATCGCTCGTTGCGTCTTTCAAGGTACGATAAACGTCCTGAGCGCATCGGCGCGTATTGAAGACCAGGAGCCACTTTTTCACTTCCGGTGCTGAAGCTACTTCATCGGCTATTTCACCCAGCCACTGCGATAGTGGCTGTTCGTGTAAGTCGATTTCGATTTGGTAGCGAGGTTGCGCGTAGTGTCGTGGCTGATCAATCAGATCGAGTCGTGATGAGGGAGGTATAATGCCGGGTTGCGTGGCCGTCATCAGCAGCAATCTTGAACGTCCAGCGGCGGCCAACTCCGTGAGTAAGGTGCCAACCGGGTGCCACAGATGGACCGGAAATGCCTGCACTTCGTCAATGATTATCAAAGCATCGCAGAGATTGTGAAACCGCTGCTGATGACGCGACTTTGCATCCATCAGCGCGAGCAGAAACTGGTCGAACGTGGTCAGCACGATTTCGGATCGCCAGGTGTCCAGCATGAATTCTGCCTGCCCGAACGCCACGTTTTTTGCATCACCTTCAAGTGACTCTGTTTCCACATCCATGTGATCACGCAACGACAATGAGTGGCTTGTCTGCAAATGACCATCGTTGGAATGGTCTTGCAAACCCAATAGTTCCCGATACACCTTCGCTGTTTGTTCGATGACGGAAAGAAACGGCAACACGACGAGGATCTTTGGACGTACGCCTGTTTCACGCTCCATCCGGGCTCGCCAATGCATTGCCCATCCCGCCGCGCAGCGAGTTTTGCCGAGGCCCGTCGGCAACGTAAGCACTCTCGGACGATAATCGTCGCCATCTGAGTTCGCGTCATTGATAACGACCTGATAGGCAGACCGACGCTGCTGGTTGATGGCGGACGTCGAGTCGCCGGGTGGTAACTTGTCTTCAACGAGTGTAGCCGGATAGCTGCGGGGCCGGACGCCGAAATATTTCTCGACAGTCGGATGAATCAACAATGCCTTGTCAGCTTCCAGCAGGCAGGAGAAACAAAACTGCACCGCCAGACGAATTCGGACCAATTGATCGAGCCTCCCATCTTCGAGTTGCTCGGGCCAGTCCCGTTGCACGAGACGCATCGCGTTTTTGTAGACGCCATCGAAGCCATCGTTCTTCAGTCGCTTCAGTGAATTTTCGAGCGATGGATGAGCTGACGCAACGTCCGTAGACAGATTCTGTGCCTGGTCTGCCAGCAACTCTCGCTGGCTGTCGAAGGTCGTGTTCAATGTGGCCATCGTGGGCAATCGACTATGATGTCCGCGAATGGCCATTGTCAGCAGTAGCGGCAGGTACCAAGGTTGTTGTGTTCGAAAGTAATCCGCCGCCAGCAGTGCGCCCAATGGTGTGTGCGTTTTCTGTTCGTTTGACGCCGCGTTTTTGGCGACCTTTTTCTGCCATCCTTCCGTGTCGCAAATGTACTGCTGAAAGAACACAGTCGCTTTGGCGATGTCGTGCCATCCGGCTAGAAAATGCATCACCTGACGCACATTGATATTCATACTCTTGAACGCATCGGCACGATGTCTGTCCAGAATCGCCATGGCCGCAACTTCAACGTCATGCAGATGTTGCTGGAGTGGTTTGTCTGGATGCGAGAACAGCATTTGCGATGCCCTTTCAGGGCGTTTGGTTTTTGTTGAATTGCTAACCCAGCGCGTTGCCCTGGGCTGACATGCTATGGCCTTTCAGGCCGAAACGCGGATAATGATGGCCTTTCAGACCGGAACACGGACAACGATGAATTTTCAGGCCGCCTCTTTAAGGTCGAAACAGTTGCGTTTCGCCCCAAAGGGGCACAGCATATCAGCCTGGGGCAAATGAATCCGCGAATGCGGATGAACGCCGCCCCAGGTACTCTGGACACACCCGAACATTGCCCTGAAAGGGCAACGCAAATTTTCCGCTCCATCGCACCAGTTAATCCCACGCATACCGTTCATCAATTTCGATTCCATGTCGCTGACACAGGAGACGCAATTCGTCCTGAAACGTCATTTTTTTATGATGCTCCTGCTGATTTTCAATGTAGCGTCGGACCTGATCGATGTTGGATTCGCTGACAGAGAACGCGGCGTATCCTCCCTGCCAGTAAAAACCGGGATACTTGGTCCCATCCGATTTCATCCACCCTGAACTGGCTTTCTTGACTTCACCAATAACGTCCGTGAGTTTTTGATTTTTAGAGAGGCTGAACAACGCATGGACGTGATCTTCAACGCCTCCGATGATAAGGGCCTGACTTTCCATCGTTTTGAAAACACCGGCCTGAAACGCATACAGCGCCGGGCGAACGTCTTCGGGAATCCATGCCATGCGATTCTTTGTGCTGTAAACCAGGTGAATCAGGTTTTTGACAAGCGATTGCGACATGGGAAGCCCTTTCTAATTCGGTTGCCATGCCCTTTCAGGGCGTTTGGTTTTTGTTGAATTGCTAACCCAGGGCGTTTGCCCTGGGCTGACATGCGATGGCCTTTCAGGCCGGAACGCCCACATGCGATGATCTTTCAGGCCGCCTCTTTAAGGTCGAAACAGCTGCATTTCGCCCCAACGGGGCACGGCATGTCAGCCTGGGGCAAGTGAATCCGCGAATGCGGATGAACGCCGCCCCAGGTTCTCTGTACACACCCGAACATTGCCCTGAAAGGGCAACGCAAATTCGTGCTTTGCCCTTTCAGGGCGTTTGGTTTTTGTTGAATTGCCAACCCAGGGCGTTTGCCCTGGGCTGACATGCGATGGCCTTTCAGGCCGGAATTCAATCAATATTTTACAAAAACGTTATCGGCTGGTCGCCGAACTGCCACGCATGACCGGTGTGAAGCGGAATCGCTCGACCGTTCATTTCCATGAAGTAGTCTGCATGTGAAAAGATGCGGTCTTCGGTAACGTCTCTCGGCAAACGGATTTCCTGAACTGCGGGTGAATCGCCGTCGTTGTATCTGAGTTCCATCAGTCGTCTCAGCGACGGCGGAGTTGCCTGATCCGTTCGACATAACGTCTCGATGGCGTGTTCACCTTCGGGAAGTTGGTCTGCTTCGGCGAGGTGCTGTTTCTGTAATCGAGCAATCATCCATGCCGTTCCCATGCAAGGCGTAAAGTGACATGCCGGAATGTCGGCACGAAATCGGGTGACCAGATCGTCGAACCAACGGCGGCCTTCATTCGAACCCACGAACACTTCGAAATCCGGGTTGAGCAACCATTCCTGCGTCACCTGACTGGCGGCACCTCGCCCCCAGTCAGATGTTTCATCCCAGGCTGTTCCGGATTTCGCCGGTTTCAGCCGTATGGAAATCGGATTGATGATTCCCGTTCGTTTACGCACGTTGGCTTTGTGGTAGTGACGCACAGGCATCGATTCGCGAATACGAAGGCCAACTGCAGCATCTGCAAGTTCCATGGGCACAGCATCCTTGGACAGACCAAGAATCGCACCCAACAGTCCAAGCAATGCTGTTCGCGGAGGCACCGGATAAGATAATGCGGACGCATTCATCTCAGCCCGCATGAAGTGCCCCACCCGCCCGAAATAGCGAAACGCAAGAGTCTGCATGATCAGGCTCCCATAGAATCGAAGTCGAGTTTTTGCCATGAAGCAGGCAATGCCGAAGTGAACTGCACGTCCGGGTGGACCGCAACACGCACAGATTCCACCTGACTACAACTCAGTCGTTCAATCAGCTTGCTGCAATCCAGCTTGTAGTCCTGAGGTCCCGCGAGATCGGATTCCAGGATTTCCGTGTTTGGCACAACTGTGACGTAATCCAGCAGACAACCGTATTGAAACTCAGACTTCGATTTGTAGGTCACATCGACCAGCAGTCGCGGCACCTGACCGGCCTTGCTGCGAGTGTTCGCAGTTGGCGAGCTACTGACGCTTTTCCATAGCGCCGTCAGTAGAAGTTCGTAGTCCGCGTCCGTCAGTCGTGACAGTCGGGCTGAGTGTTCGTTCGCCAAGCCGTTGAAAGCGAACAAGCCATATCGCAGACCATAGAACGTAGTGAACGTGCCCTGAGTCTTCTCCGCGGAACTGGCGAAGATGGATGTTCCTGCGATGTCAACTTCCTGCGGCTTGTTCTTGGATTCTCCCATGTTGATCTGCACGGCCCCGGTCAGAGTTTTCGGACGAGGGGCGACGTCGGTCCAGCCTTCCACAGGTTTGAACGCCAGCGAGCTTCCGAATAAGCGAGCATCAATGAACGCTTTCAGAATGATGGTGACCAGCTTTTTACCCAAAGGCTCTGACGAATTATCCGACGAGACTTCGGCTTCAGATTCTGCGTCCGAATCCTCCTCATCGCCCTTTTTCTTTGCCTTTGCTTTCTTTTGTGGTTTGCTGGCAGCCAACTTCAGGTATTTCCCATGCGAATATCGTACAGAAACAGGAATTCATGGCGGTTGGAAAGAGTGTCGGTCATTGAGTATCTCCGTTCTTTTTATTGTCGGGCTTTTCGGTGAAAGTGAAGGTATAGGACATCGACATGCCCAGCATCAGAAAATACAGAACCTTGTCGTCGGGCAGGTCACGGGAGCTGACATCGTCACCGATCATGGTCCCCAACTGACCGAGTTCAGTTTCGATTTCATGAAGGCGCAGAAACTTTTTGGCAATGCCAAGCGAGTGATACTCCAACAGCTTCGATGAAATCTTCGCGTACAGTTCAGGCAGATCGGCGGATCGAATTCGGCCGCTTCGAAGCCAACTGAGTGCGTTGGATGCCACGCTTACCTTTGCCTTTTCTGCCTGAACGTAAATCAAATGCCCATACAGCACGCCCAGCAGGAACGTGAATTGTTTGGCGGAGTTGTTCAACCCCTTTGCCTGGGCCAACAGCGGCTTCAAGCCGTCCTGAGTCGGTTCGTACACATGGTCCTCCCTTGCGAAAACGCCGATCCTTGAATCGGCAAGGTATGCCAGAAACATCGTCACATGACGAATCCAGCCGTTGACCGTCAACGGCGTTCTTTTCTTTGGAGCGTTTGCTCCTTCATGTCGCAGCTGGAAGACCACGCCGCTACTTTCATTTTGCTCCAAAAGCATGACGACATAGGCACGAGCGGTCTGAGCAATCTGTTTCCAGAAGTTATCTGGAATCATCAGATGGCGGTGATAGACCGCCGCAAATAACTCACGCAAAAGATTGTGACGCTGCGGACTAGCGTTTTGCGCCTTGACGGCCGCTCCGCCAGGCCGATAGATCAGTTCTGTTGCCAATGAATGGGTCAGATTAAGCGGCCGACGGACTAACGGGTCGGCATGTTTTGGATGAAACGGGTTGGTCGACTTGTTGTACTCGCTTTGAATCCGATTCAGTTCTGCCAGCCGACTCGGCAAAACATGAGTGATCATCCCGGTCGCTTCTTCAAATTTCTGAGCAAACGAGGCCCAAAGCAGCGTGACTGACGCGACAGACCCGTCTTCCTCGGCCAGGTATTCCAGTAACCGTCCTTCCTTCCCTTGAATTGCGTGCTCAACATTTGGCACAGATTTGGTTTCATAAATTGACAGCCGCTCACGTGCATTCAAAAGCCAATGGACGAATTGAACATTATCGCCCGGCCAGATACTGCCATCCGTATCGCAAGCAACGCAGATTATCGGAGACCGACCGGAAAGCTTTGCCCCAACAATGACTTCAACTACAGCATTGAATGCGTCATCGACGACGCGGGCTTCTGCATCACCTGTATTGCGGAATTTGGTTGCCGTCAGTGCATCGACAATCCGTTGAAAATAAGGAGCAGACACGTTGTTCGTAGTCGCCAAATCCTGAAATCGCTTTAAAGTCGTATTTCGTTTGGAGGCCTGCAGACCTTTTTTGACATCGGCTTTAAACACGGGTGTCAGGTATGCTGCATTGGGAGCCACCTTGATGAATGGCAGCCGATACGATTGGCCCGCCTGAACCTCTTGCTGGTCAAGCCGAGCTGTTCCCGTTTCATCCAGCCACAACACAAACAGTGGCGTCTCAACTTGATGCGGTTCCGTAAGAAACGCCAACCGCTTCTGTTCCTCTGTCAGGTCTGTTGATCCCAGATTTCCTCCGGATTCAACAAACGCTTTGCCGAGGTTGTACATGTCAATAATCATTGCTGTTGCTTTGCCCTTTCAGGGCGTTTGGTTCTTTTTGAATTGCTAACCCAGGGCTGACATGCGACGGCCTTTCAGGCCGACAGGCAGTGATGCTGTGGCCTTTGAGGCCGGAACATATTTGTAGTGAGTCAAGTTGCGATGAACGTGTATTCATTTCGTTTCCTCCATATGCTGGCTGATGGCCTCGGCCTGCCGTCGCACTTCATTCTTCAACTCCTCGGGCTCCAGCACTCGGCAGTCCGCCCCCCAGTACAGCACCCAGCGGCGGATTTCGATGAGGCTGCTGACTTGTAAGTGCATGATCACGCTGCCATCGAGTTGA
>JBDNFT010000471.1:0-1941 GCA_041689695.1 Planctomycetaceae bacterium
AATGCGGCTTAAGACCTGATCACCCAATTCGAACAACTTCTGGAACTGAGGACTGGCACGATACTTGTCGATCTTTCGCTTGCTCATTTTCTCTTTGCTGCCCGGAGACGCCACGCATGGTACGTGGGCCCATTCGGGTGTTTTGTTTTCCAGGGCGCGGTGCAGCAGAACCTGAATCGGCGTGTTCGAAAGATGTTCCTCCGCGCGAATGACGTGAGTAATCTCCAGTGCCGCATCATCGACAACAGTCGCAAAATTGTAGAGCGGCGAACCGTCAGCGCGGGCAATGACCGGATCCGGCATCAGGCTGCAATCAAATTCTACTGTGCCGCGAATATGATCGTTGATGACGATTTTGTCCTGTCGCGGGACCAGCAATCGCACGACAAACGATTCTCCGTTGGCGACTTTCTTCGCAACTTCGTCTTCAGACAATGCCAATGACGCGCGACTGCTGACGTAAACCTGTTTAGCTTTCCCTGCCGCTTCGCGTTGAGCCTGCGTGGCGGCCGGCAATTCAAAGTCGCGATAAGCTTTTTTGGAGGTCAACAGCTTTTCAAGCGCGGCATCATAAAGAGGTCGCCGCTGTGACTGAAAATACGGACCGTGTGGACCGCCAACTTCCGGACCTTCGTCCCAGTCCAGCCCCAGCCACCGAAACGCATCCAGAATTGGCCCAAGAGCTTCATCCATATTCCGCTGCTGATCGGTGTCATCAATGCGCAGTATGAACTGCCCGTTGTTGTGGCGTGCCCACAGCCAGTTAAACAGAGCGGTTCGCATCCCGCCAATGTGCATGTATCCGGTAGGGCTTGGAGCAAATCGAGTTCGAACGGTCATGACACAGTTTTTCATCAATGAATAGAATTTACGGCGTTTGTCGAGCGTCGAAAGAAACATTACGGACGCGGGATTAGAATTGTAGTGCAGCGACAAAACTTATGCACGGGTGCCTTATGTCGCCTTCACAGTGACGAAGCCTTCGGGACTCAAGCGGGCTTCGCCGTTGAATCGGTACGCACACAACAGGCCGTTTTTCGCGACACTGTAATCAAGGCAGGCGACGTTAGACCGCAGCGGTGATGGTGGTGTTTCGGCAGGGAGCCAATAGTGTCCAAAGAAGACGGGCGGTGCATTTTCAGGATACTCAGCAGGCTTGACTGATTTCGGTATCTCAACGCTGGTGAGAACTTCAAGCGATTGCGGCGGAAGACAGTACTTTCCGCAGCGAAAATCACCAACAGGGTCGAACCAGCGAATGCGGGCTCGCTGGCGGCGATTGCCTTCTTTGTCCGTTAGCAAAATACCGTGCGGAAGATCCATCTCCGGACCTTTGAGCACACGTTCAATGGCCTCGTAGACGGGATCATCTTGCCGCGTGGCGTGATGCAGGAACTCTTCGGTCATGGCTCCGAATTGTTGGCTGGCCAACCTAAGTTCTTCGAGATTTCCAGCATCCCAGCACGCATGAACAACACGAAAACTACCCGCATCCAACGCCACTGGCAGAGTGCGGAACCATGCCAATGCGTCGTTCAATTCTGATGCCGACAATTGATTCAACGTCGCGCTGTGCTGCTTGATATTTTTGGGTGTCTGCCTGCGCAGGAAATCACCAGGCTTTGCGTTATTCGGTGTATGAAATGCCAGAGCGTTCAGCTCGTGATTTCCCATCACTGCCATGGCCACATTGTTTTCGCACATTGAACGGCAGATCGAAAGCACATCGCGGATACGCGGGCCACGATCGATAAAATCACCACAGAAGACAGCTTTGCGATCAGGATGGCGATAGACCCCGTTAATTTCCCGGTAGTCAAGAGCCTCGAGTAACTGAACCAATTCGCCTGCGTGGCCGTGAATGTCACCAATGATATCGTACATATACTGTACCCGGTCAGGAATGATGCCTTCAGCGGCGATTGTTGCAATTGTCCCTTC
>JBDNFT010000472.1:0-4267 GCA_041689695.1 Planctomycetaceae bacterium
CGCAAGGTTTCGATCGCGGCGGCGTTTGTCTTCAGCTTCCGGAGCGTAGAAGTCATTGAGGAACGCTCCACCGATTTTGTGGCTGCCTGCAGTGAGCGTCATGTCATGCTCGAACCAGTCGGCTTTGCGATGTCCTTTAACGTCGAATTCGGTGACGTTTTCGCCATCGATTTGCAAGCCCATTTTTGCGTCTTCGTCACCCGCTTGTGTTGCTAAAGCTCGGATTCGAATTTTGTATTTGCCCTCGGCTGAAAGCTCCACGTTTGCGGAGACCGATCCGGTGGATCCAAGCATACGGAAACCTTCACCGTCCGGATCACCTCCTGCTGTGGATTCCGTTTTTTCGGCATTGAAGGTTTGTGACAAGCCCTTGGAGAAATCCCGCGTGTCGATCACGGCGGCGGCAATGATTTCCGCCGCATCCAGATATTTTTCCATCAACAGCGGTGGAACGCTCAACACATCACCGATGTTGTCGAAACCTTCACCAACGTCGTCTTGCGGAAACTCGTCCGCTGGCGTCAGACTGATACCAAACAGATCGCGAATCGTGTTGTTGTATTCGGCTCGATTTAAACGATGCAGCGTTGAACGGCCAGCGTGATGAATTTGAGTGCAATCAAAATTGTAAAGCTCATCATAAAAGATCTCGGCGACTTCTTTGCGAGCGTCTTCCGTTGGCTGCGCGTCGTAGTCCGACGGTGGCATGGCACCGGCGTTGATCATGCGATACAACTTTTCCCATGTCTTGCGGTCTTTCAGAAGCTGATCAACCGTCGCGAGTCCGTCGGTGATGATCCCGCCTTCCTGAGCTTCAGCACTGTGGCAGTCGGCACAGTGCGTCTTTAGAAATGGCAGAATTTTTTCTTCAAGCTTTTGCGTTCGAAAAGCTTTTTTTTGCATCTCAGCGTTGTTTACCGCTGACGCAGGTTGCGCAACTGCAAGTGACGCCGCGTTCCGGCCTACTGCGCTGTTCCTTGACGTATCGGCGTTCTCGACTTCACTCACGATAGAATCATGATTCGCGCGAATGACCGCAACGTCTTCGCCCTGATGCCAAAGCAGGTAGCCACCGATAGCAATTCCACCGAGCACAAGTGTGGCTGCAAAAGTGACAAGCAGCGGTGTCATCGAACTTCTGGCGGAATACCGATCAGACTGAACAGTCGCGCGACGCGCCTTCCGGCTGGAAGGTTTCGTTTCTTTGAGAGCTGCGGCGGGGTCAAGCAGCATCGGCTGTTTGCATTGTGGATTCGGACAACGGACTTTACGTCCGAGAAATTTTTCCTCGACGCGAAATCGAAAGTTGCATGATGCACAGCGAAACGAAGGATTCATGGCCCTTTGCCTAGCATACTAAATGAGATCTGGAGGATTTGTCGCCATAGGGAGGATGCGGACTGGCGAATTCAGGCAGGTTTATAATTGTCTGTTCCAGTATAACTCACAATCTGTTGATCTGATTCGTCGAAACTCCGCCAAAACGCGGGGTTTCTCTATCTGCGACTTCATTTCTTATGGAAAAGAGGACTCCGGACATCGAAGCTCGCCGAATCCTGACTCTCGAGGCTGCGTGGCGATCCATGCAGGCTGGTTGCCATCAAGCTGGCCAGTCCCGAAGACTGACTATTCGTTAGAAAGTCATGTTTTCGCAACAGGTAGGTCACAACTCCGCGCCACGCTCGGACTGTGTATGCGGATCATCGACGTGGAAATCTTCGCGGCCACCACAGAAGTAGGTTTCTCGAGGTTCATAGCTTGGCTGAGCGTTGCGTTCCGTGACGGTAATGGAATCGATTCCCCCGTAAAGAATCGTGTAGGCTTCTTCGAATCGTCCCCAGCGTTTTCCAAAGATCGCTTCGAGTTTAAAATTCGCATGTAAAAGAAGTTTCAGGCGATAATTCTCCTCTGGCAATTAGCGATTTGACGCAGGGGCAGGGGGTTTGTAGACTTACCGGTCTCACCTTAGTGCCCACCGGTTTGTTCTGACCCTGCCTCGATTTTGCCTTCATTTGAGCGACTTGAAAAAGTCCCGATGAGGGTATTGCCCGCTAGATTACGGCATTCCATGTGGACCACTGTCATTCATTTGACACTACATATTGCTGCGTTGAGGGATCAACGCTTGATGATGGAATGGAATCTTTCGCCGAACTGCCGGAGGATTCGATGCGTTGTCTGGTGTTTTTAATCTTCATGTTTGCGTTGATGCAACCTTCGTTGAACGTGGTTGGCCTAGCCGACGCTCTGGAGGTGACGCTATCCGAAGGCGATCCAGCTCCAATTTTCGAAGCACCGACGACGGACGGAAGTGTTTGGCGATCTGAAGATCACGTTGGAAGGAAATTCGTTGTCGTCTATTTCTATCCTGCAGATTTAACGGGTGGATGCACTCGCCAAGCCTGTGGTTTTCGAGACCAGATGAAAGAATTGAACGACGCAGGCGTGGAGGTTGTGGGGGTTAGCGGGGATTCAGTCGATAATCACCAGTTGTTTTCCAAAGTCAATTCGCTGAATTTTCCATTGTTGTCCGATGAAGACGGGAAAATCTCAAAAGCATTTGGAGTGCCGGTCCGCGAAGGCGCTACCATCATGCGGATGGTCGATGGCGTCGAACGATCACTCAGCAGGGGAGTTACCGCCAGCCGTTGGACCTTCCTGATTGATCCAGATGGCAGGATTGTGCATAAAAATACTGAAGTCGATGCCGAGCACGATTCGCAAAAAATTCTGGAAACCGTTGGACGAATTACTGCTCAAGCCGAATAGTAACCGCTAGTTCCGTGACAAAAGCGGTGAGTAGATGCTTTTCTGATCGAAACGATTGTGGTAAGACTTCCCCGTGTTTGTCGGGGTATCTTAGTGTCAAGTGGCTCAAAACAAGAGTGACTCAAAACAAGAGTGACTCGAAACAAGGGAGTTCAGTAGTATGAAGAAGTTTGTTGCATTGTGTGTCATGGGACTTTTGGCTTCTGCTTGTCAGTTCTCAACTGCTGCAGATCTGAAATCAGGATTGCAGGTTGACGACAGCCCGCCACCGTTCAACGTGACTGACGTAACTGGCCCGGTTGCTGGCACAAAGCTGTGCTATCGCTGCCAGTACGGCTCACGCCCGGTTGTCAGCATTTTTGTCCGCAAGATGGACAAAAATACTGCGAAGCTCGTCAAGCAGATTGACGAAATTGTTGGTAAGCAGGAAGAAAAGAAAATGGCAGCCTTTGTGACTGTCCTTTCGGACGATCCAGATGCTCAGGAATCTGTCCTGAAGAAGACTGCTGACGAGCAGAAGATTGCTCACACACCATTGACCGTGTTTGACAACGCTGTCGGACCAAAGTCATACAAGATCGACGAAAATGCCAACGTCACTGTAATGATGTGGGTTGATTCAAACGTGAAAGTCAACCACGCATACGCTGCTGGCGATCTGTCAGAAGAAGCGATTGCGAAAGTACTTGAAGACACTGCCAAGATTCTGAACTAACACATCTTGATCAGAACCAAATGATTCGAACTGAGGTGCCTACCAAGGCACCTCAGTTTTTTTACGCGCAAAGATACCAGTTGCCGCATTGCAGTCGCCTTTTAATGGTACGTTAGGCTTTTTAGCCTGACATGAAGAAGAACAAGTCAGCCTGGAAAGGCTGAAGTACTTTATTTCGAGACTGTTCCGTAGTCGCCAAACCATAAACCACTCGGGACGCGCCCGATCGAGCAACGCCATATAGATCGCATTTCGCATGTTGATCAATGTCACGGCATTTCACCGACCAAAATCTCGATCGGCGTCGTGAGTCATGATTCGCATCTAAACGTACACCGCGACGACCTCTGGAACGTACTCTCTGGGCGTGTCGAATCTCTACGTATGTTTAATTTCCTATGGGGATATACCCTACCGCGGCATGTGAGTGTGGCATGTAAAGTAGCCTGTAATATAAATCTTTGCAGAATCCGGATTCGGGATCATTGCGGAAAATAAAAGCGGCATTAACTTCCGCCCCACGCAGAGCCAAGGGAATCGGCTCGATGCTCAATGGAATGAAAAGCCAGGGCACACTGTTTCAGGCTTTCTTTCATGTCCCGCACCACACGTGAGTTTGTTAACGCACTTCGTTCATTAGTTCTTAGTCCCGGTCGCAAGCGAAGACCACGCAGGTCAACCCAGCGTCAAAACCCAAGCATCAGTACGCCGGTGGAAGCATTAGAACAGCGGCAGATGCTGGTCGCTCAACCGATTTCATTGACGGTGAGTCCTGGAACCACA
>JBDNFT010000473.1:0-1882 GCA_041689695.1 Planctomycetaceae bacterium
GACAGGCTGGAAGCCTATCCTACGTCTGTCTGAGTGATTACGACGACGGCTCATCCTGCACTATGGGCAATGAGAGTTCCAGGATCACTTTGATTGTGTATTCCGGAGCACCACTGGCAGGAGTTGGCACAGGTGTGTATGGCTTGACGCCGTAGCCGGCTTCAGCCAGAAATCGTCCAACCTCTTCGAGGTCGGAAGACGATTTTGCATAGCCTTCCAGTTTTATGATTCCAGTGCCGCCTTTCTGCACTGTTGTAAACTGAATGTTATCGACAAAGAAGCGGTCAGTTTTGGGCAGCACCGACTGTAATCTAATGACTTCGTCCAGCCACTCGATGTCGCGATCAATCCAGTCCCGGATGGCATTTGCCTGAACAAGCTCCTGTTCCCCACTGGCGAGTTTTTGCTTAATCTGATTATTAGAGCCTACGAGCAGCGTCTTCTTTTCCATCAGCTCGTTGATCTGCCCCTGCCGCCAGAAATGAATTCCAGCAAACAGCAACAAGGCGGCCAGTGCCCCGCCCAGAACTGCCACGCGCCGATAGTCTTTTTCTCCGGGGGCTGACGGGGGTTGATCAAATCGACAGCCGCAACTTTCGATTTGGTGTCGCCTTGAATCGCTCCGGCCAATGCCACGACATCGGTGGCTGTGATACCTTCCGTCAGTTTTCCGTGAACCATCGACGTGGCAGGATCGATGCGTTCAATTATGGCGGAGTCAAATCTTGACGCCATCTGTTCAGAGACGGCGTTGGTTTCATCTGTAGATCCGATGAGCAGGATGCGGCGAATTTTGTGATCGCCCAAAGATTCCGCTGCCGACATCCGAGCGCGAGTCAGTTCAGATCGCAACGTTCGTTCGATCGCATCTGCCGATGACCATGAACTGCCACTGTGTGAATAAAGCACTGCTGTGCCACGCAGGAATGTGACTTCAATGAAGTCGCGACGCATCAGCACCACAACATCAACCAATGATGTGTCGGTGCTTTCTGTCAGGATTCCAGCAGTAGCGGCCGCCTGAGCCAGGCAGAACGCGCTGACTCGAAGTTCTTTAAGTTCAAGCCCGGCGTCGCCTAATGTTCGGCGAACTTGCGTTACTTGTTCATTCGGAGCCGTGATCAACAGTACGTCGCGAGTCGTGCTGCCCGGAATTACCGGCAGCGGAGCAAAGTCCATGCGGACAGTTTCAACCGGAACCGTCAAACGCATGGTGGCCTGCATGCGAACCATGTCAGGCAGTTCAGCATCAGAAACCTGTGGCAGTTGCACGCGGTGAATCGTCACAAATTGTCGCGGGAAAACGACTGTGACCGAAGGGTTGCCTTTTCCACCAATACTGCCGGCGAACTGCTTCAGTTGGTCCACGACCATCAGCATATCAGCAGCGTCTGTTGGGCGATCGATAATCCGAGATTCGGTAATCTCTACTCGATTGCCGTCCGTTCGTCCTCGCGCCACAACCAGACGGTCGCGGTCCCATTCGATATAGATGTCGGACATGATTTGGCTTTTCGCATTCCACTAAAGACGAGATCTGTACCAGCACAATTCAACCCCGAGAACGGCATGGTGGTGTCGCAGAGGATGAGAAACAAGCGCCGGTTGCTCAGGATGCGGTTTCCGGGGCAGGATTTTCCGTATTTTCCGAAGTTGCGGGCACAGATCAGATGAACATCGTTCATCGGACGGATTCTTCTGGTTCCAAGGCTCCAGCCTTGGAACGCCGTGTATTGGAGGCTCCTGCCTCCAGAGACCACCCAGTGGAGGCAGGAGCCTCGGAACTAGAAGATTCAGGGGATCGACGTCCCTGGCTCGCCTGAGTCTACGCCATTCGTCAGGATTGGGGCACCCCGCTGATCGATTTCAAACCAGTCTGTCC
>JBDNFT010000474.1:0-2241 GCA_041689695.1 Planctomycetaceae bacterium
ATTCGATCGGCTCGCGTACGTGCGCTGAGTCTTGGACGAGCCCATGTTTCGTTTGATGATATTCGGCATTTCGCTCAGGAAGTTTTGCAGCATCGTGCGTTGTTGAATTATGACGGCCAGGCGGAAAACATTTCGATAAGCGATGTGATCGAAGAGTGCGTCAGTAAGCTTCCAATGGAGGCGTAGTCGCCATTGATGTAGGACGGGTCTCCAGACCTGTCCAGACATATCGTCTTGATCAGTAGCGATTTAGAAGCGAGAGTTCTGTTGATTATTCATTGAGTCCCGTAATGGAAATTCTTGTCAGGACGGGTCTGGAGACCCGTCCTACATTCGGTTTTTCGCCAGGCGCTGCTTGTGACAAATCCCCTAGCATCACAACTCACCACGCTCTTCGACAACTCAACGCTCAATCAGATTGAGCGGATGCGGTTGCGGCCGAATCGTAGACTGACGAATCGCGCACGTGGTGAGCATCTGTCCGGCAAGGGCGGCAGCAGCACGGACTTTGCTGACTTTCGAGACTACGTGGCTGGCGACGACTTGCGTTATGTGGACTGGAATATTTTCGCTCGACTTCGCAGACCGTATATCAAGCAGTTGCAGCACGAAGAAGAAATGCACGTCGTGCTGCTGGTGGATGCTTCGACCTCCATGCTGTTCGAAGACAAATTGCTGCGAGCCAAACAACTGGCGGCGGCGTTCGGAATCATGGGGCTGCTGAACGTCGAACGCGTCAGCGCGTATGCCATTCATTCGCGAGAGGGACAACCGTGGAAACTGCCGCCAGGCACCGGTCGAACGAAAATTCGTGGTCTACTGAGCTTCCTGGAAAACGTCGAAGGTGGTGGCAACATTCCGATTGAAAAGGCCATCGAAACGATGCTGCGGTTTCATCGCGGGCGTGGCGTGGCCATCATCATCAGTGATTTTCTGACATTCGGTGACGTCAGCCGCCCCATGAATTTACTCTACAGCTCCGGGCTGGAAGTCTGGGGATTGCAGGTGCTGGCGGAATCGGAAATCAATCCAAACGTGCAGGGGGATCTTCGATTCGTGGACAGCGAGACTCAGGAAACTTTGGACATCACGAATGCGTCGGAGCTGCTGAATGTCTACCAGGATCAGCGAATCTGGTTGCAGGAGGCATTGAATACTTTGTGTCGCAGCAGACAGGGACGATTTTTATCGGTGAGTTCTGGCATGATATTACAATCCATCCTTTTTGAACAACTGTGTCGACAGGGGTGGATTCTGCGATGAAATGGCCAGGCTTCGTCAATCTCTGGGGTGCATGGTTTCTGCTCGCGCTGATTCCGTTGATCATCCTGTACTTCCTGAAACTGCGTCGCCCGAAGATGGAAGTTCCATCACTTGCGCTGTGGCAAAGTGTGGTCAATGATCAGCGAGTGAATTCGCCGTTTCAGAAGTTTCGTCGCAACTTGTTGTTGTTGCTGCAGATCATTTTGTTGTGTCTGCTTGTCCTGGCTTTGATGCAGCCGTTTCTGCACGCCGACGCCGAGGTCGCTGAATACAAACCGTTGCTGATAGATTGTTCGGCGAGCATGGCGGCAACCGACGAGGCGACGGGGAAGACGCGTCTGGAACTTGTGAAGGAAAAAGTTCGCGAGCAGATCGACAATCTCACCGGCGATCAACGGATTGCACTGTTTTCGTTTTCGAATACCGGCCGTCGCCTGACGGAATTCAGCAATGACAGACGCGTGTTGACGAAGGCCCTTGATTCATTGCAGCCGACGGATTTACCGGGACAACTTGACGACGTCTTGCGCATGGTAGCGGCTTATACAAGGACGTTTCCGATTAAAACGGTCACGATCATGACGGACGGAAACCTCCCGGATGCTGTTGATTTTGAACTGCCGTTTTCTCTGGATGTTCAAAAGATCGATCCCGGTGGGCCAAATATCGGCATCACTGAAATGAGCGCGCGGCGAAGTGGGCCGGAGGACTGGGAAGTCTTCGTGCGAGTGTCAGCATCGTCTGTTGATCTGCGAGGTGCCGAATTGCAGTTGTTCGAAGACGGCGAGCCACAGACATCGCATCAGGTCGAAGTGTCGAATGAAGAAGCTGATCGTCTCGTTTTTCCTGTCAGCACAAGTCAGTCGAAGTTGCTTGAGGCCAGGCTTGTACCGGTGGGATATGATTCGCTGACGGTTGATAACAGCGTCTGGCTCACCTGGCCCGCAGCGAGACCTCTGAAAGTTTGGGTGTCACCGA
>JBDNFT010000475.1:0-4463 GCA_041689695.1 Planctomycetaceae bacterium
AAAAACCGAGGTGACCGATTTCCTCAATTTGGTCAAAGCCGGGCATCTGAGTCGTGGGAATCCAGAGTTCCAGTTGATAGCCATCGCGTTGGTTTCGCAAGTTCAACATCACGCGTTTAGCATCCGGCTGACGGCGAGTCCCGCGTTGCTGGGCGATTTCAACAAACTGAACCGTGGGTTCATCATCGGCGGCTTCATCACTCGGCAGGATCTGCAACGCCGTACAGAACTCAGTCGCACGATGCACGTTGGCTGTGTGGCGAGTATCAATGAAAACATAAACCACATCAGAATGCTTTAGGTCATGACGTCGGCCAGCAGGTTCTGCCTTCTTGCCTCGAACAACAATCTCGATCGCCAAACCATCGGGATTCCAGCCCAGCTTCAACTCAAGCCCTGTCGTCCCTTCGTTGGCTGGTCCTTCGTTTAACGTCGAGGGCACAAAAACTTTCGCTGTATCCGGAAGCTGCAGTGACTTGCCCTTTTTTTTAGGCAGACCGTCAACACGTGGAACAGACAATTGGTAGTGAAACAGAAAGGAAGGCGGTACGATCATCGATCACTCTCAAACGTTTTCGTTGCCAAACCACCAGCCGCGTTTTTTTTGGCATCGGAGTCGGCTTCCATTTTCATCACGATTGGATACAGCCATCTGGCCCATAAAAAATACTGCAGCACAAAGAACACAACCATCCCCAGCCCCGCCACAACCATCAGCAGCACGCCAGGAATGACCACAGCGACCAATGCAACAAACGCCGCGCTGAGGAAGAAACCGACGAACAGAGCGATGGCTACCGTTGGAGGATGAGCCGCAGGAGGTTGTTTTGAGCCTGGGCGAGGACGTGGCAATTCAGTCATGCCAATTTTCCGCTTTTAATGAGATCGCTGAGTGCGTCATATCGGATCTGCATGCCATCCTGAATGGACGCCAGGACTTTAGATTCCGTCAGCAGATAGCCCAGCATTCCGCCGGGCGGTTCGAAAATTATATGATCAAGCAATCGGCATTGGGTGCTGGTAACAATTTCGATTTGCTGAGCATGGTTCCATGCACGCAACGGTCCGTCGACTTGATTTTCAGTGATGTGCAAGTCCTCAACGGTCACGTATTCGTGAGTCGCCCGTTGCTTGAATCCGTGAGCGGTAATGCGAAATTCAATCCGCTGCCCCAAAGTCACAATCGCCGGGCCGGAAAGAATCTCCAGTTCCAGTTCCGGATCGCTGATCATGGGAAGGTTTGCAGTACACCCCAGAAAGGCTCGCAGTTGCGCTGCAGAACATTCCAGAACGGAAGCAGTTTTGGATTCTGGCATATTTTTTAGTCTTGCACTGGTTTCTGGGCGATTGCCAGATCCAGATGTTTCTGAATTCGTGTTTTTTCGTCTGCCGGAGCCAGTTTCAGAGCCTCTTCAAGCCATTTTTTTGCTTCTGCGAACTCGCCGTTTTCGGCATGTACGACTGCCAGTGTATCAAGTGCATTCCATTCCTGATATTTCGACAGCTTGCATGCTTCTTTCGACAGCATCAGCGCTCTCCTGGGGTCGCGAACTTTAGCATCCGACGATGTCGCCAGCAGCCAGGCTAAATCGTTGGCCGCTTCATAGGACTTGGGATTTAACAGCATCGCCGCCTCAAGGTCAGCAATGGCTCGAGCTTGATCATCCTTTTCAAGATATGCAAAAGCACGATTTTCCAATGCGTCGGTGTATCTGGGATCGACTTCCAGAGCCTTGGAAAAATCGGCGATTGCCTCATCGACTTTTTCTATCTTCTGATGCACGACACCACGATTGTTAAGCGCTTCTGCGTAGTCGGGCACTAAGGTCAATGCAGCTTGCAGATCGGTCATCGCATTTGTGGAATCATCAAGTTCAATGTAAGCCAACGCGCGGTTGTTCAGAATCAATGGGTTCTTCGCTTCAATCGCAATCGCAGCCGTAAAGTCGGCCACCGCCGATTTAAAGTCTCCTTTGCTGTAGCTGGCCTGGCCGCGATTGTTCAGAGCACCGGCGTTCTTAGGCTTCAGCCGCAGACTTTCGGTAAAGTCAGCGATTGCGCTGTCGAATTGTCCATGAGCCAGATAGGCGACGCCACGCAGATGATAGTTTTCACCATTCTTTTCTCTTGTGACGCGTTCAGTGAGTAATCCAATCGATTCATTGAACGGGATGACGTCTTTCTCCCACAACCAGCCCCCCTTCTCGGCGATCCACAGCCATTCACCGTTTGTCAGTGAAACGGTGAACACTTCGCCGACGTAGCCTTTCCAGACAGTTGCTGTCGGCGTCTTGAGTTCCGCACCAGCCATGATGACCATGACTTTCTGGTTCAGGCGAGGATCTTTAACGTTGGGCACGTTCTTCTTTGGCTGACCGCTCACCATCGCAGAATTGAACAAAAAGCAGCACAACAATGCTGGAAAGATCCACTGGTTTAACCGACTCATCTCACATGCCTTGCTTTTAAATGTCCTGGTTCAGGTTGAAAATCTAAGTTCTGGTGTCGCAGTGAACTCTGGAAGTGCTTTACAGATCCGGGATGCATGCAAATCTGTCACCAACGAAAGTGGCGGTGCGACGATTGGTCTGCAGAGGCCAACTTCGTGCATTGCCCGCTTCAATCCGGGGATCAACTTCATTTGACCATCGTCGTCACGGTAAACAAATTCAAAGACTCGCTGAATCACATCATTGCATTCAGCAACAACAGCATGATCACCGCGACACGCCGCTTTGTAAAGTGACGTGTAGGCCAACGGCAACAAGTTCGCACCTCCGCAAACGCCACCTGCTGCACCCAAAGCCACTGCTTCCGCCAAACGGTCTTCCGGTCCCATGAAAATCAAAAAATCCTCGCGACCACCATGCCTTTTGCACAGACTCTCGAAATAGCCCATATCGCCACCGCTATCCTTAATTCCGATGATATTCGGGTGATGGGAAAGCGAGTCGACAATTTCAGGAGACATTACAATACCCACACATGAAGGCATGTTGTAAAGCATCAAAGGCAACGGCGACGCGGTGGCAAGATCGGAAAACCAGGATTCAAGATTTCTTTGTGGGACTTCAAAGTAGAACGGCGCGGCTGCTACGATCGCAGTCGCATGGCACCGGGCAGCATGCTCGGACAGGGCGATAGATTCTGCGAGACAAGTATCTGTCACACCAACAAATACGGGAATGCGTCCGTTCGCAGCCTTGCATGTCAACTCCACCATTTCATAACGCATTTGGTAAGTCAACGAGGGACCTTCGCCGGTTGTTCCCAACACAAACAGGCCCGACACGCCTCCAGAAATCAAATGTTCCACGATTGCTGAGACCGCAGCCGAATCAAGCTGATCCGGGGCCAGCATGGGAGAAACGACAGGCGGAATCACCCCAGAGAATCGTGGCATATTGTTCGCGTGCTTAGTTGAAGAACTGGGAGGCATGGAAATCGAGCATACCATCCGGGGAATTGTCGCAAAAATTAACGTCCCGCGATGGCCGGATTGCGACATCACAACCCGAAACGTAAGTTAGGGATTGGGTTTTGGGGTTTAGGCTCCGCGACCAAAAATCCCTCGCTGACGCTTCGGGTTGTGAAAAGCAGGACTCCATGTAGAAGACTGCTGCTAACAGTATGCACATCCTTCGCTTGCGGGATCTAAAAAATGTTCCAGAAGCTCCTCGATTTCAGACTCTTTCCCAGTCTTTTTCCGCGTAGCAGGTTGCTGCGGGTTGACCAGGATCTGTCGTGTTTGTCAGATCAGGCTGTCAGGTAGGAGTCATGCGTCCAGCTTGATCGTGCAAGTAAGAACTGCAAGAAATTTACCAGATCAAATTCAACATTCGCCTAACCACTGTCCGAATAGGTCAGCAACGAGTCCGGCAAAAGCTGCCGATCTTTGACTTTCAAAACCTATAGTTTCTCATGACTTCTTTGCTTATTGCACCTTGCGCGACTGATGAACGGAGTTTTGGAACGACTTTGAAGTGATTTTTGCGAGAAGAAGCCCACAAAATAGCCATCAGCGACTGGGTTGCCATGGCAATGTGGGTAGAATGCGACGCCTAAGAAGTACATCCTGATTTGGTGGAATGCATCTTCTCAATGCCACCGATTCGATTCGTGAGCGGTTTGTGCGTAGAATTTGCTTTCGAAACTCATGTTTTCATGGTTCAATGTAGGGTTCTCTGAAGAGCGAACAGCGCGCGGTATTTCGCGTCACCTCTGCTCCTCAATCATGGACTGCAACTTCGGATTTTTCCTGGAGAGACGATGTATACGTTGTTGACGGGTGCCACTGGATTGGTTGGGCGATATCTTGTACGGGATCTTCTGTTGAATGATCATGAGCTGGCAGTCGTCGTCAGACCTTCTCGACGCCAAAGTCCCCGGGAGCGCATGGAAGAGATCATGCAGCACTGGGAACGTGAACTTGGACGTCAATTGCCACGTCCAGTGGTCCTTTC
>JBDNFT010000476.1:0-4232 GCA_041689695.1 Planctomycetaceae bacterium
AAACCTGCATGCATCAGAGGTACCGCTAGTTTCCAAGAAGCACCCGTCAATGTCGGATCCCATTTGGACAGCGTTACTCGACCGATGCATTCCATGATTCTCATTGGTGTTCTGACTTTTTCGGTGGGCCAAAGGCCCCATCATTTGCCTAGCCCAGGCCAACGGCCTGGGAAATTTGTCGCACAACATCCTGAAGGGCCAACCGCCCGTCTGTTTGCTCCTGTCAGTCCCAAACATATCGTTCGTCAATCTGAACCTCCTGCTTCTTACAGAGAAGACGAAACTCATCCTGAAATGAAATCTTCTGATGATGCACGGCCTGACCTCGAATGTACGCATCCACATCATTGCGTTTCGAATGACTCACAGAGAACGCTCCGTAGCCCGACTGCCATGAAAAGAATGCTACACCTCCATCAGCCTTCTTTGCCCACTTGGATGT
This sequence comes from Planctomycetaceae bacterium, assembly GCA_041689695.1. Lineage (GTDB taxonomy): Bacteria > Planctomycetota > Planctomycetia > Planctomycetales > Planctomycetaceae > SXXK01. Next base: position 443 of record JBDNFT010000476.1, read on the forward strand.
TTCTGTTTTAATGTTCTCCAAAAGCTGCGCGATGGTGATCGTTCGAGCCAACCCGACAAGAAGATGAACATGGTCAGTGTGACCGCCGACAGAGGCACTGACACAGCCCGACTCCTTAACATGATATGACAACATTCGAAACATCTGTTCGCGGAAGGATTGACTCTGAAGAAATGGACGTCGATCTTTCGTGGAGAAAACAACATTAAGCCAGACTTGAGCCAGTGATTGGGGCATGACAAATTCCGGCGAGTGATTTAAACGGCCGGGCCGTTGGCCCTGTTTGTAATTTGTTTGATCCAATACCCAGGCCCATGGCCTGGGCTAGGTAAACGACGGCCCTTTGGGCCGGAAGTGCTCAACCCGAAAAACCTCCTTCTCGATTTCATTCCATCCCTGCGGCCGACTGGCTGCTGAGAAAGATCTCAACAGTTTCAAGATGTCTCCGAACGACCAGCCGGATGAATTCAGGCACACGACCTGGGGACTCATCACGGTGGTCAATGTCATTAGATTTGTGGACTTTGTGATCACTGCGGCTCGCACGTCTGGATTGCGATTCAGCAGGCACGCAACCACAGATGGCTCACCACCACACGTAACAATGATGTTGCTCTTCAATGCCTGAACGGCTATCACCGCCGCGTCATGTTCGTTTCCAGCCGCCGCCGTTTTCCATCCCGTTGCGGAAGCCGCCGACTGACAAATAGCGTTGCTTCCAATTACAACAAATGTTCCTGTGTTGGCTGCATTGGGTTTGTTAATGGCTGAACCGGAAACAGTGACGTTATTCTTCCTAATGTAATCTCTGCCAGACGGAGTCGTAATAGCTCCGGCTTGAAGCATGATCGTTCGCCCCGCAGCATTCGCGGCCGTCAGAACATCTTCACTCACAACCTTCGTCGCGACATGAAGCGTGGAGGGTTGCGATTCCACTTTTTCCGGTACGACCAAAGCAACAGCGTCAGGCATCGGCACGCGGGATTGCATTTCCCGCATGACGTTCTTAACGATCTGATCGATGAATTCCGCGCTGATGGTCATTATGGTTTTTCAATGTCGCCTACACGTTTTTCGTGAGAGGCCTTTGTTATTCCGCGTCGATTGACAGTCGAACCTTGTTACTTCATTGATGCTTGTTACACAGGGCTCATCACGACGGAGCGTGATGGCTACTTTCTTTTTCTTTTCGCCGGTTCCGGCTGTTGGTCCATGATCCCCTGAATTGAAAAGCGAATCGGTGAATCCTTTCGTCCGACTAATTGCTGAACGTATTTCGTATCGCTCGTAAAAAATACATGATCCCCCTGACGAGCACCCAGCGGGTCGATTGCGAGTTGAGGAAACTCATCCGGTTCGTTGTTGATATCCAACGGTTGCAGCACGACGAGCTTCCATCCGGTTAAAGATGGATGCTTCAGCGTCGCAGTGGCATGGCCGATAACTCGTGCGGTTTGCATGACTTTAGATAATCCTCAAATCATCCACCATCACACATCGTCGCTGGCGAGTAAACGTCATTGGACTTGTCACGCCTTCGCCGGTTGGCGTGGCAATGCTGAACGACAAATAACCTTCGCCGCCAAGTCCGAGTCCCGCCATGCAGGGGCCGTTCTTGACGAACAGAGTTGTATTCATCACGCGGCCCATTTTGGTGATCGTATGGACGTCGCGAGAATGGATGATGGCTGTGTGGCCGAAGCCGTGTTCGTACTTCTTCGCCAAAGCAATCGCGTGATCGCTGCAGTTGGCTCGAACGAATGGTATGAACGGCATCATCTGCTCTTCGGTCACAAACGGATTGTGCTCGTCCGTTTCGCCGTAAATGATCAGCGTGCTCGATGGAATGTTCAGACCAATCTGAGCTGCCAACCAGGCGGCGTCTTTGCCGATGTAATCGCGGTTGAGCTGATAGTGCCCGCCCGGTTCTTTCGGAGGACCAAATGCCTTGGCCGTGAACGCTGCAACCTGAGCCGCGTTAAGTCGGTAGCCACCGTGATTCGAAACGGCCGTCATCAACTGGTCGAAGATTTCCTTGACTGCGAAGATCTCTTTTTCACTGATGCAGAGCAGGCTGTTGTCGAAGGCCGCTCCGGCGACGATGGACTTTGCGGCGTTATCGATGTCGGCCGTCGCGTCAACGACGACTGGCGGATTCCCTGGACCGGCCACGATCGCTCGCTTTGGGCTTTGCAGAGCGGCTCGAGCCACCGCCGGGCCACCTGTCACAACCAACAACTTCACGCCGCGATGATCGAACACAGCTTGAGCTGATTCAATCGTCGGCGTACCGATGATGTTGACGAGGTTTTCCAGGCCCGTTGCCGCGTGAATTGCTTTGTTGAATCTTCGCACGCCTTCACAGGCGATCTTTGCACCGCTCGGATGCGGATTGCAGACGATCGTATTTCCGGCTGCGACCATGTTCACAAAGTTGCCAGCCAGAGTCGGCAGCGAATGGGTCACGGGCGTAATCGCGCCGATGACTCCGAACGGAGCGTATTCGGTGATCATCAAACCGTGTGAACCACTGATGGCTTCGGTCTTGAGGAATTCAACACCGGGAACGCCTTTGATGGCTTTGAGCTTGCCGATCTTGTGTTCGAGGCGACCGATCTTGGTTTCTTCGAATTCCAATCGACCAAGTTCTTCGGCTTGCTCGTCGCAGATCTGCTTGACGATGTTGATCGCGGTCTTGCGATCGTCCAGCGACGCGCGGCTGAGTTGTTCGAAACCTTTTTGAGCTGCCGCGACAGCTTCATCGACGGTGTTGAAAATTCCCCAGCGAGTGTCCGGGCCCGTTGATCCATTCACCTTTGCCCCAGAGCCTGTGCGGCTGGTGAGCTGGGTGAGGACTTCCTGGACGATGTTTCGAATTGTCTGTTCGTTTGCTGTTGCCTGCATGATTTTTTTCCTGTGTAGGTCCTTTCTGCCGGAAAGGACTTCGCGATTCGTCGCGATCTGCGACCAAACGTTGGTTGATTGATGTTGAACATGTCGTCGTTGAGCGGATGTTCGCTCTTATGGTTCGCCTTGCGGCGAAAGTCCTCCCCGGCAGGGAGGACCTACATTTGCAATTCCCTCAACCTATCCTGTACCCACCACGTCACTTTTGTTCGAGTGGGAAACTTTAACAGCATCAAACAAATTAGCAGGGCAAACACGGCAAGTGACGACACACTCTTGTCAATCATCAATGCCGCCAGATTGAGAAACGCTGCGCCTTCGAGCAGTGCCAGCCCAACAATCAATTGTGTCCTGTAGACTAATAGTGCTTTTTCGTTTTGAGATTCTTCATCCTGCCCCATCAGGCCTTGAGATGCCGCTGTCTTCAATTGTGAACGCGCAATCATTCCCGGAACCGTGAAATGAGCCCCAATCATGATCGCTCCAATCACGGCGGCAATGACTGTGATTAGAGCCGGCTGTTTCAGTCCGAAGACGTCACCACCATTTGTTAATACGACGACAAAAAGAAAATTGAACGCTCCGATCATCAGAGCCGCGGCAACGATTTGCATTCCACGAACCGCTCTTTCAAACTCAGGCCCTTGCAGGTTGGTGTCGTTGAGGGTCGGTTGCTCGCCGACTGAGTAAGGATTGTCGTTCACTCGATTCCAGCCTTTGCAAGTTGACGACGAACCCAATTTTCCTGACTCGGGCGAGTTGGAAATATCCAGATCGAAAGACCCAATGACACGACGATAAACGCAATTTGAATACCACTACCTTTTCCAGAAGCCAGAAACATGCTGAAGATTGCCGTCGCGTCCAGAAAAGCATGTGCGAC
>JBDNFT010000477.1:0-1876 GCA_041689695.1 Planctomycetaceae bacterium
ACCATCGGCATCGACCTGGTTGGAATGTGTGTTAACGATGTGTTGTGTCTCGGTGCGATGCCGTTGTTCTTTCTGGACTACCTCGCGATGGGAAAAGACAACCCAGCGTTACTGGAACAACTCGTCAGCGGTGTCAGCGATGGATGCCAGCAGGCGAAGTCGGCGCTTCTCGGAGGCGAGCCGGCCATCATGCCGGATCTGTACGCATCTGGCGACTTTGACATGGCGGGATTTTCAGTCGGTGTTGTGGAGCGTGATGAATTAGTCGATGGCAGGACTCGCATCCAGTCCGGCGACGTGCTCATTGGTATTTCGTCGTCCGGCTTTCATTCAAACGGCTACAGTCTGATTCGAAAAGTGGTCTTTGACCACGCAGGCTTGACATTTGCAGATCACGTCGCAGAATTGAACTGCACCGTGGCAGAAGCATTGCTGCGTCCAACTCGGATCTACGCCGGTACGATCGCGGCCGCGATCGAAGCTGCGGGCAATGCGAACATACATGGTATTGCCCATATTACGGGCGGCGGTATTGCTGACAACTTTGAACGAATTCTGCCAAAGCACATCCATGCGAGCATTCATCGCGACGCATGGAAGCCACCTCAACTGTTCGATTGGTTGCAGCGTCTGGGAACGATCGCTGAGAAAGAAATGTTCAGCGTGTTCAATATGGGCATCGGCATGATCGTTTGTGTGCCACCGGATGTTGCAGATCGTGTTCTGGTGGCCTGTTCAACAACAGAGTGTCCAGCTTTCCGATTGGGAGAAATTCGATCGCAGGACGCCGCAGATCCAACCGTCACTGTCGCCTGAGGAACAGTCCCGAAATAGATGCCGAAAAGTACGTCAGGCTTTCCGGCCTGACATTAAGCAAAGCATGTGTGCCTGGAAAGGCTGACGTACTTTATTTCAGCACTGTCCCAAAGGTGCTTGGGTGAAATATGCAGTGCCCTGCGGTGTTTCTGCTTTTTTTTCCTTGTCTCGTGTTTGAATATCTCCTGCAGGGCGTCTATGAAAAGTTGTTTTCTGGTTTGATGGGTCTATGGTTACGTGTGGGCATTCGCTACATGTGTTGGAAAACTTTGCACGTGTGTTGTCTTGATTTGGCACTAGGTTTGCAGATTAGTCAAGCCTTACTGTTGATCATAAAATTGCCCATATACTTTGAATAAAGGGATAGTTCGCACCCTTTATTAACCCTGTTGTGTTTGCTACTATCCCCCCTGCGGACCATTCCACGGACACGGGGGGGGGGTTCCGTGCATGGATCATTTCTTTTGGAGACTACATTATATGTTGCAGCGTAAACGTAGGACCGGAAAGCGGGCTGATAAAAAATCAACGCCTCTGACCGAATTTGAACAGCCCAAAAAACGCAAGCCTTTTACGGTTTTCCTCGTTGAGGACGACCAAGCGGTTCGCGCTTCGTTGGTTGAAGCTCTGGCGGAGTTTAAGATCACCGTCCGTGATTACATGACGGCCATGGAGTTTTATCGAGATTTCCGGGATCCAGTGCCTGGCGTGCTGATTCTCGATCTGCGATTGCCCGGCATGACTGGCATTGAACTCCAGGAAAAGCTGACAGAAGATGGCTTTGAATTGCCAATCGTAATGATCTCAGGTCATGCAGATGTTCCAATGGCTGTCAAAGCCATGAAGAATGGTGCATTCGACTTCTTGTGCAAACCTGTCAAGGTTGAGCACCTTGTGGCAGCGATAGCTCGCGCTTACGCATACTTCTATGAAGTCGATGCCGATGTGTTTGATGATGAGCTTGAAGAAACTGAAGACAGTATCAGCCGCTTGACAGTCCGTGAGCGTCAGGTTCTGGATCTTGTCGTGGATGGACATTCCAGCCGCGAGATTGCTCAGG
>JBDNFT010000478.1:0-3016 GCA_041689695.1 Planctomycetaceae bacterium
CCGTTGAGCGGACGTCCGCTCTTGTGGTTCGCCTTGCGGCGAAAGTCCTCCTCGGCAAGGAGGACCTACCGAAATCGCCGACCGCACTCATCCGCCCGCCACCACTTCGCGAATCACATCCTGCGTCGTCGAAACGCCGTTGCGACAAAAAAGTAGACAACTCCGGCTCCAATCAGGAGCAGCACACTCACTGTCTGCGCCCTGCGTTCAAACATCAAGCTGACGAACGCTCCCGCATATGCCAGCAACAACAACGCTGGTGTCACCGGATAACCCCAGGTTTTGTACGGCCGTTCAACGTGCGGTCTTTTCCAGCGCAGGACATAGACTGCCGCAACCGCCATCCCGTAGAAGATCAACCCAGCGCAGATCACCGAATCTGTCAGATTGTCAAATGCACTCTTCATTTTCCGCGAATGCTGTTCGCCGGAAATCGGAGTGACAGTTGATTCAATAATGTTTGCAGCAACCGCAACTGATCCAGCGGACTCAATGTTCAAGTTTGTCGAGTCTACAACTACAGGCATCGCCGCGACAGCAGGCTCGTTTGGATTCCAGGCGGAAAACAGGATGACCAAAAAAATCGTCCAGATCGCCTGGATTAGAATCGTATTCACGGGCGTCCGACATGTGGCATGAATCTGATGCAGCCAAGATGGAATCAATCCGTCACGAGCGATCGCCAGATAGATTCTCGGCCCGGTAATCATGTTAGAATTTGTAGCACCAAACGTGGAGATCATCACTCCCACAGCCGCAATTTTGGCCCCGACAGGACCGAACATTGTCTGAAACACATCAGCAGCGACCGTTCCACTTTGAGCCAAATGACTCATCGGCAGAACAAGATGATAACTCAGGTTCGCCCCGAGATACACGACGATCACGGTGCCAAGACCAATCGCCATGGCGCGCGGCACATTCCGTTTGGGATCACGAATATCTTCCGCTACCGGCCCCAGATTGATCCAACCGTCGTACGGCCACAGCACCGCGACCATGGCAATTCCCAGAGCCTTCAAAAACGCTGAAATGCCTGCACCGTCTGTTGGAAGATTTAAAAGTGGTTGCGGTGTCGATAAATCAGTCACCTGAAACACAAACGGCAGAATGATCAGCGCGGCAAGAAACGTGACCTTGGAAACTGTCGCCACACTTTGAACACCAGCCCCGGCCTTTGTGCTGAACATGTTCACTGCCGACAACCCAATTATGATTGTCAATGCGACGGCCGTCTGTCCCAGCGGGGACATCGGCAGAACCTCGTTCATGTACAGCACCGTCGCGCAGGCCAGAGCTCCGACGGAACCCGTTCGAACCACCCAGAATTCAGTCCAGCCCCACAGAAACGCCGGCAAACTTCCGAACGCTTCTCGGATGTAAAGGTACGGTCCGCCTGCGTGAGGAAACATGGCTCCCAGTTCCGCCAGTGCCAACGAACCACACAGCGTAATGATCCCCACGAAAAGCCACGTGCCGATGATCGACAGGAAGCCATACTGTTGCAGAGCCGAGTCTATCGCACTGATCTTCAGAAAAATACCCGACCCGATAATTGACCCAATGACGATCATCGTCGCGTCGAATAATCCCAGGACTTGCGGCAGCCGTTCATGTCCGATGTATCGCGGCGGTGTTTCCGAATCGGCCCCGTGTTCAATCGGTTCAGACATCGCAATTCCCAGTTTGAGTCTTCAGATCAGGAGGCCGATGAAGAATTCAGATGCCTGATTTTTTCGGATGTGTTTGTGTGGCGTTAGGGTCTGAATCGAGACTAGGCCACGGGGAGTGGGGATAGTCTACCGCCTGATATCGAATCGCCAATTCAGGAGTCATCAGCTTTTCGTGATTGCGAAACCGTGACGTCAGCGCTCGATCCAGAATGCCGCTTGTCAGTAGTGTACGCTCCACTGGATAGCTCGGCCGGCCTGAATGGAACATACGTTCGATGCCTTTTAACAGCCACGCGAAATGTGGATGACGCGGCTCCTCTTTTTCGTCGAAGCGGGTTGCGAGTAGTCCTGAATGTCCCTTGAGTTGCATGGCGACAGATGTGCCCGCAGCAGCTTCTGGAAGCATGAACACCGCTCCGCGAAAGCCGTCATTGTATTCAAACTGGAACAAGGCCGCCTGTTTGTCGTCGCGTGGGTTTTCGTACGCATGTGGCACAGCGGCAAATGCAGCGTCAAACAAATGCTGCGGCACGACACCGTCATCGATTGCTTTCCAGGCAGCATCACCCTCCAGGCATTGCACCCAACGCACACCAGACTCCGCGCCACGACGCCGTTCAACGTGACACTGATAGAACTCCAACGCATGACTTCCATAAATGTCCAGGCCGGAATAGCCGACGCCTACTGCCATTTCGATATCAGCACCCAGCGGCACTGAAATCTCCGGCGTCCGCGCGCCGACCGTCATTGATGACCCCGCCATAAACGGAATGTTTAGCTCAACCGCCCGATCATACATCCATTTCGCATCAACCCATGCTGGCCCCAGATGCTTGTCATTAAAGACGGGAACAACGCGGCCGTATTTCACGAATGCATCCGTGATTTCTTTGAAAAATCTTCGCCGAGGATACAGATGCTGTTCCAGATCATTCCATGGATAATCTCCGTGTTCTCCAATGCTGATGACGCCGTCGATCGCAATTTGATCACCACCCACCGTGATGGCTTTTTCGATCGAATCAAAAATCGGGACGTCGTATTTCTTAGACATCGCCCGCGCCATGTCTCTGTCCGTGAACTGGTCAACATACATCGACGCCAGCTTTAACTGTGGGCCAGCTCCGCCATCCTGCTTCCACCCTTCCAGAATTTTTCCGATCAGGACGTCTGCGTGCAGTCCTTTTTCATAGGCCGTTAAGATGGCCGCGACAGACTTTATTTCTGTTGATGCCGACGTTGTGACTGCCGGCGTTGTGAATGTCGATGCCAGCAACGGCGCTGAATCAAACAGACCCATGCCGTTGGCGCATGCAGCGGCGGCGACGCCCGCCAGCCAG
>JBDNFT010000479.1:0-3788 GCA_041689695.1 Planctomycetaceae bacterium
TGAGACCAACCACCATCGGCTCGCTGTTTCGCCAGCAATGCATCGACAGCCTTTGTCCTGACATCGTCACTCGCGTCAATATACGGTAGTGTTCGTAACTGAAAAACATGATCTTCCGTGTCGATAGGTTCAGTTTCCAGTACCCATTTCGCCGCCGGATCACGTCGCGCTGTGATACCAGACTTTTGTTCGTCCGTTCCAAAATACGACATCGCCCGCAATGCAACGTAAGTTGCTGTGAATGGACTTCCCATAGAAGGAAGTCGCTGGCTGCTGGACAACCATCGATTCCTGTCGTGTTGGTATTCAACCAGATAATGAATCACCGCATTGGTTGTTTCATCCGACTTCCAGTCACCAACTTCCAGTGTCCACATAGCATAGCCAGCGGTCATCACTTGGCCGCCCTGCCCTTTTCCAGCCTGATAGTCAGTTTTTCCGTTGTCCAGGTGATCCCATGTATGTTGAATCTGTTGCTGAATGTTCTCCTGATCGACAACAAAACCCCGCTTTGCCGCTTCGGTCAATGCAATCATCGGCATTGCCTGGCTGTGACACGTAAAGCACTTGCGTTCATTCGCCGAGACGGCAGCACCTTGCTGCAACGACGGGATGGCTCGCTGAATCGCAGTTCGCGTTTCATCCTCAGAAACGCTGATCGAGACCGAAGTTTGTTCTGGTGCGGACTCGTCAACAGCCAGAATCCGGCAACAGGCAATAATTATTGAAAGCAGCATAGGACTACAACCCAGTGAATCGCGACGGGCGTTTTTCTGCAAATGCAGCAAGACCTTCTTGCGCATCAGACGATTCGAGGCACCGCAAATACGCTTCCGTGTCGGCTCGATGAGCGACTTTCGCTTGAGAGCCTTCGTCAAGATGCACAAGACGTTTGGTTTCTCGCAAAGCTGCCGCTGGCATTTGCAACATTTTTTCGGCTATCTGTCGACCTCGTTTTAGCAAGGTGCTGCCACTCACAACTTCGCTGACAAGTCCCCATTCCAGAGCTTTCGAGGCCGAGATCGGTTCGCCCATCAGACACATTTCCAAAGCACGTGATTTTCCGACCAACGCGGTCAGTTGAGCGATCCCGTAACCGGGTGGCCAGCCGAGGCGAATCTCCGGCATTGCAAAACGAGCGGCATGACTGGCGATACGCATGTCGGCAGAATAGGCGGCAACGCAACCTGCTCCAAAGGCATCACCATTCACGAGCGCGATGATTGGCTGCGGCAGACGCTCGAACGCAAGATACATTTCTGCCTGACGATGGCTGAGTGTCCGCGCGGTCTCCAGTGAGACGCTTCGAAGTTCCTTGACATCATCTCCTGTGCAAAAAGCGTCGCCTGCGCCAGTCAGTAGCACGACGCGAACATCCTGTGGATGACCCAACAGCCATCCGACAAGCCGTTCGATATCGTTGGTCATCTGGACGTTGACGGCATTCAGAGATCTGGGTCGATTGAGCGTTACGGTCGCGATGCGATTTTCGATCTCAATCTGAAGGGTTTCAAGCTGCGGTAGAGCACCAGTATTCGCGGCAAGGTTCATCGCTCGTCCTGCGTCATTCGACAGCTTTGCCAGGTTTTCGATGATGCGGCTGACCGAAACGATGGCTCGGGAATGCGTGCCTTTGCCGATCAGTCGATCTCCAGCGTACGCTTCGACATCGAAGTAAATTCGACGACCATCAATCGATGTCACTTTGGCAGCGCCGACAACCGTTGATCCGATACCAGCGCCGCCGATGTGCTGAATGTTGACTTCGATACCAACGGATTCTTCACCGGATTCCAGAAACGGTCGCAGCGCTTCACGTGCTGCACGTTCCATCAGAAGAATCATGTTGGGCGTTGAGAAGACTGTCGCTCGTGAATCGCCACCCAACATAATGATCATGGACGCATCAACAATCCATGTCAGTCGTCCGATGTCGCCAACATTCAATCCGGATTTCATATGGAATCTTCAGTTGCTGGAAAAGTCAGTCTGTTCAGTGAGCCGCAGACCGCTAGCCTCGGGTGTAGATTTAGTCTCAGCTGAGATCGTTTCCGTTGAACCCGACTTGAAGAGGAGGCGGGGCAATCGATACCTCCTCTTCGAGTCGGGTTAAACGGTTAATTGAAGGCGCACTAATGTTTTTATCAATTCACGCGACTGGTAACGTCGGCCAGATGTTGAAGTGCAACGTCCCGATTTGCATGGGAGCTCATCGAAAAATCAACCTTTGGATTCTCCAGCAGCATCAGTGTTTTTAGCATACCTCGCATGTTGTCGGACAAGTGACACAATGCTGCTTCACCTTTGCAGGCGCGAGCTTTCTGAGAAAGTCGCAGCAGCAGGCTGACGAATGTTGAACCAAAATAGTCAAGGTTCGAAAAGTCTACCAGCAGGTGACGAGTGCCCGGTTCAAGCAGCAATCGGTACGTCTCGTTGTAGGCATTTCGAAAGTCGTTATCTCGAAATTCACTGAACGGACCGTTGGGGGTTACGATCAATACGTCGGAATGGAGTTCAAATTCGAACAGTTGTTTACCGGTCATGAAATTCAGCCGACAGTTTGAAGAGAATTGCGTAGAGATGGTTTCAAAACTTCGCAGGACTTCGAATCGTTTAGAAAACTGCGAGATTTCATATATTGTCGAGTTAGGCGTGATAATCTTTTTGTTGTCGCATGATCGGCATTCGATTCATTGGTTTCTATTCCGAAATTCGTGTTTTTTGTGTTCTTATCGGATTCAGTGCAGAGCTGACGAAGTTCAGATGGTGAATCTGGGCAGAAATCGGCATTCCATCTACAATGCCTTTTCGGCTTTGAGCTGAAATGTAGACGTTGGTGGATGCCTGAGACAATGGACTGTGCTAATGCGATTTCACTTAGTAGATAATCTTCGACCTGCAAGTCTGCTGCGAATTGGTCTGGCAAGCGTCGCGATATGGCTGTGTTTCGGGCTGCCCTCTCGTTTGCTCGCGGACGAAGCCACAACAAAGACAGCGGTTGCGACGGAGGCGTTTCTCAGTCCTCGGGAGTTGCTCGCGGCTGGCGGCATGATTGGCTACGTCATCATATTCCTAAGCTTTCTGATGGTCGCATTGATCGTCGATTATCTGCTCACGATCCGCCGCACGACGTTCATAACTCCTGGCTTAGCGGAAGAGGTGCATAAATTATTGGCGGACCGAAAATTGGCGGAAGCGACCAGGCTGTGTGAAAAACAGCCGGGGTTTCTGGGGCGAGTTTTGTTTGCCGGATTGCAGGAAAGTCAGCTCGGATTTACAGCGGTTGAAAAAGCTATGGAAGACTGCGCTGCCGAACAGTCTGCCCGCAGCTATCGTCGCATTGAGCATCTGTCAGTCATTAGTACGCTTGCTCCAATGTTAGGATTGATGGGAACCGTCTGGGGCATGATTCAGGCATTCATGGAGTTTGAAATGAAAGCCAATCCGCAGATTTCAGAATTGGCCCCAGGCGTTTACAAAGCTCTGGTTACGACCCTGATGGGACTTGCTGTGGCGATTCCAGCCACCGGGGCTCTGGCCTTTTTCCGCAGTCGAGTTGAAGAACTTTCGATGGAAGCGGCATTGCTGGCAAATCACGTGTTCGCCGATTTTCGCCGTACGACGCAGCTTCGCAAGAAGACTCGTGCCAGCTCAGATGCTGATGGGTGATTGTGGTTGATTCATACTTCAAGCAGTGAAAATTGATGCACGAGAGCGGCAGGCCGTCAGCACAATGGCAGTCGATTTGCGATTATAGTAGCCATCACTCTCCGAGTGATGAATGCCAA
>JBDNFT010000480.1:0-2949 GCA_041689695.1 Planctomycetaceae bacterium
ATCTCGGCGATAAACGACAATCGATCCGCATATTGAAAAACGGTCTGAGTATCCTGCGGCGAGATGAGCGGGTCCATATAAATGACGTCTGCTTCGCGGCGAATAATTCGGTCCAGCGAAATTTCAAGATCATGACCAGGCTCGGGCGTGAATTCTGCCACGTTGATCAGTTCGCGTGTGTTCTTCCATGCAAGATTGTAAACGGAGTACAGGTACGGATCGACGCTGTGAATGATCGCTGTCGCTAATGTTGTGACACCAGTATCGGGCGGCCCACATATTAAAACGACTCCACTGCGATGCTCCGTAAATTCTCTGATCTTGGCTTTCAGATGATCGGGGAATCCGATTTCCTGTGGCTTCTGACGGACAATGTTTCGGTTATCAACTTTGATGCGAATTTTTTCAGCCTTTCCACCGACCGGCGAGGATTCAATCATCAGATGATAGGGAATCTTTTCGAACTCGGCCTTCATCCCACCGGTCTGCGCTTCACGGCGCTGATTGACATCCAGACCGGCCAGCAGCTTAATCATCTGTACCAGAGCTGCTCCCTTTTGTCCGGGAACAGCAGCCGCTGGATATGGAACACCATCGATCACAAAACGAATGGCAACGCGGCCTTCGCGAGGTTCCAACAGAATCGTGTGCGCTCGCCGCGCAAGTGCGTCAGAAATCATCTGCTTGACAGGAATCAGAGCGACCTGCACCAGCTTGGCGTTGGCCTTCAGATTGCATTCTCTGTCAAACAGCGGACCCTGGAAGAGAACTTGTTCAACATCCGGTTCTTGTTCCTGTGGAGCGGAAGCTTTCTTTGGGTCCGGCTTCTTCGGGTCATTCTTCTGTGGGCCAGCCATTTCGTTTTATCCTGTTTTAACTCATCAATTCTTGAGTGTCAGACAGATCGAGCGATCCTGGCTCGGCTGCGTCTGCGATATTCGTAACGGTGGGCTTACGCCGCACCGCTCGACAGTTTAAAGTCCAATCATGGAATGTACGCAGGATTTTGGCGGGAAGTTGGCTGAGCCTCCAGCGTCAACTACCAAATTGCAGATTCAACATCAAATTTCGGACGTCTGTAGCGTGCAATTCGTCACGTTCCACCCGTTTCGACGAGCAAATCAGTACCGGACCGTCTTCTGCGAGCCGATTGGCGTCCGGCAGACGACCGTGACTGCCCCGCACAATTCCTGCATCCAGACCGATCAGATCCATGTAATAACGGAATCCCAGCATCTTCCGTGCGAGCCGATTGGCGATGCGGAGCTTCGGAAACCGGATCGTCGGATCAACGAATAATTCTACCGGGTCATAGCCCGGCTTTCGATGGATATCGACAGTGCGAGCGTAATCCGGAGCCAGCCGATCGTCCTGCCAGAAGTAGTAGGTGAACCACGCATTTTTAGCACTGACGCACACCAGTTCGCCGCTGCGTTCGTGATCAATCCCCGCCTCGCGCTGCGCCTCGCGGTCGAGAACCTTTTCGACACCATCCAGACGTTCCAGCAGCGCCTTCACTTTTTCAACATCATTGGCCCGCTGCACATACACATGAGCGACCTGATGATCGGCCACGGCAAACGATTTCGACGCGCCGCAATCGAGCGTCTCCCAGCCAAGTGGTTCCGTACGGACTCGCAGAAATCCGGCATCGCGGAGTGCGCGGTTGATGTGAATTGGTTGGTTCACTTCTGTGATTCCGTATTCTGACAACACGACAATGTCCGCGTCTGCTGCGCGAGCCACATCAATCAGTTTGCCCGCTTCATGATCGACCAGCCGAATGTCTTCAGCGATCCGTGGATCGTTCGGACCGAGCCGCTGCAGGTTGTAATCCAGGTGCGGTAGATAGACGAGCAGCATCGAAGGCTGACATTTGCGAAACACTTCGATGCTGGCATCTGCGATCCATGCCGAGCTTCTGATGTCTGCCGTTGGTCCCCAGAAATTGAACAGTGGAAACCGTCCGAGTTTGGCCTGCAGTTCGTCGCGGAATTCAGGCGGCTCACTATAAATGTCCATCACCTTGCGACCGTCTGCTGGATACGATGGCCGTGGCGTCACCGACCAGTTCACATCGGCGTACATGTTGTACCACCAGAACATTTTCGCGGTCGTATGAGTCGCATCGCGGTGCTTCGCAGTCTGAAAAACTCGCTCCCCCTGAATCAGATGATTCGACTGCTTCCAGAACATGACTTCCGCGAGGTCACGCGCGTACCATCCGTTCGCCACTATCCCATGTTGCGCAGGCATGAGCCCCGTGAGGAGTGTGGCCTGCACAGAACACGTCACGGCTGGCAACACGGTCGCCATCGGACGAGCGAATCCCGTTTCGAGCAGACGTCGGATGTTCGGAGTGTTGTCGCCAATCATCTCGTGAGTCAATCCGACCACGTTGATGACGACCAGGCGTCGGGAATTATTGCGTACACTCATGGCTGAATAAATGGCTTTCGAGAATGGATTCCAGTGACTTAAGCACCAGCACATAAGTTTAAGTGTTGAACCATTAGCCGACAGGCGTACGCAAGTGCGGAGAAACGTACGCCTGCGGCTGACGGTTAAACGAGGTTTTGCCAATTTCGTTGTGCATCGTTGCTTACTGGAAGCACTTTAATCAATTGCCAACGCAATAAAAATCATGGCATGAGCATCACTGTGCCGCAACTGGATATGGGTGTCACCGGCATTCCACACGATTTTTGACAAGATGACGACAAGCACCTTCAATCATGCCCGAAGCACTCTGAAGGTGTCAACCAACTGACGCAGTCCAGCTTTGATCCGTATTCACGCCAACCCAGCCACAAAGCCTGCGCTGTAAAATTGGGCCGCCTGCAGCAACATGAAACGGGGGCTCCAGGATCACGCTCGGTCTGTGCCGACATTCGGGAAGCCAGGAAGTGCCTCATGGAGCAATGCCAGCACGCCAAACAGCACCGCCGC
>JBDNFT010000481.1:0-1690 GCA_041689695.1 Planctomycetaceae bacterium
CCCAGGCTGACATGCTGGGCCCCGTTGGGGCGAAACGCAGTTTTTCCGGCCTTAAAGATCATGGTCTGTCAGCCCAACGCCACGCCACTGTCTGCCACGGGGTAAATGTAACTTTGCTGCTTCCAACCCCAGTCATTAAGCGGGGCATTGAAAAATATCGCGTCTCTCGCAGTCCAACTTCAACAGTGCCACACTACTATCGCATTCATCAGGGAAAACCTCTCAGGAACGGTTCCTTGACATCCCAATTTCCTGGTATTCTATTTCGTAGTAATTAAGGCTTTTGCATTGCATGGCCACGGGAACGGCAGCAGGCTATCCACGGGACGGCGATAACTTCAGTGAGATCTCCTGAAAGCCCGTGCGACTGTTGATTGTAGAATGATCCATTGCCTGGACCAACCGAGGTGGCTCAAAGCATCACATTGTCAGCACCAAAATCATCGACTTGAATACCCGATCCTCAGAAGCTGAGTTAACTGCATGTCACTGGTTCAAGAATTTGAAAGCATCTGGAACTCAACACCCGCGTCTGCCGATGTGTTTGCTTTCCTGAGGCAACAAAAGGCGGCAGACGCCGATCAATGGCTTGCTGTCCTTGTGCTTGATCAACAGCGTCGCTGGTCACAAGGCTCGCCGCTGCTGGTCGAAGATTACCTGGCCAGACTTCCTGACCGGCCCGCTGGCATCGACTGGAAGCTGCAGTTGGCAATCGGTGAGTTTCAGGCTCGCAGAAATTCTCAAAAGCCACTGGGCATTGAAGAGATCAGCTCGCGATTCCCCGAACTCAGCGACACCTTGCGGGACCGAATCGAAAACTTGCCCGCCCCGGATCAAAAGGCGCCGGCGACCAAAAACATTTCATCCCATGGAAATGTCGCCGAACACAAGGCACCCAACCTGAAAGACGTCGATCGAATCGGCGACCTCTTCGAGGCGGCTGAGCCATCGCCGAATCGACATGATTCCGTCACGTACATTACCAGTGACTCGATCGGTGTCGGTCAGCGAGGCCGTTATCGGCTGGACCGCGTTCTGGGCGAAGGGGCGTTTGGTCGGGTCTACCTTGGCTTTGACGAAGACCTGCAGCGGCAAGTCGCCATCAAGGTGCCTTCAAAAGAGCGTATCCAAAAGCCGGAAGATGCTGAAGCATATCTTGCAGAAGCCCGCACCGTGGCCAGCCTGGATCATCCGCATATCGTGGCCGTGTACGATATGGGACACACGGAAGATGGTTCCATCTGGGTGGTGTCGAAGTTTATCGAAGGCTCCACACTGGAGGATCGCATCAAGGCCGGTCGTCCGCCGGAACGTGAGTCCGCTCAGTTGCTGATCACCGTGTCCAATGCCCTGCAGTACGCTCATGATCGCCGACTGATTCACCGCGACATCAAGCCCGCCAATATTCTGATCGAAGAAAAAACCAACACACCCTATGTGGTGGATTTTGGTCTGGCGATTCGAGAAGAAGATTATCTCAAAACGAATTCAATTGCCGGCACTTCGGCCTACATGTCTCCCGAACAGATCCGTGGTGAAGGGCACCGGCTTGATGGTCGCAGTGATTTGTTTTCGCGGGGAGTTGTCTTGTATGAACTTATCACGGGGAAGCGGCCTTTTCGCGGCAGCTCCCAGCAGGAAACATTGCATTTGGTCCTGACTCAGGAACCACGACCGCCGAGGGAGCTCA
>JBDNFT010000482.1:0-12819 GCA_041689695.1 Planctomycetaceae bacterium
AACGCCCCGATAAACTGAGGACCTGAATCATCATGTGACTAAGGACACTGTGATATGGCTCGAATTCTGGAATCGTCCGCTGTGAGCGTATCCACCAACGGCATTGACGGAACACTTGTATCAAACGACGCGATGACCAACCTTCCGTATGGATTGTGGGTTCTGTCGCGAAGCGCAGGGGAAAATACCTCGAACCAACGCGTCAATGTCGTTGGCCCGGCATTTACTGTTGGTCGGCATCCGTCAAGCAATCTCTGCCTTTCCGATACGATTGTTTCCGGACGTCACGCCGAAATTCTGACGATCAATCGCGACCTCTTTGTTCGCGATCTCAACAGCACCAACGGCACGTTGCTGAACGGCCGAAAACTTCAGAATCTGACAGGATTGCGTTCGGGCGACGTTCTGCATTTTGGCAGCGTGATGTATACGTTGCAGTCTTCAACAGATGAAAACATGAGTTCTACGATCACAGCAGACGTATCTGCGGAAGCGTTGGCTCATGTGCAGTTCGAAAAGCTGCTGCGACGCCCTGCATTGCGACCTTACTATCAGCCGATTCTGCGTTTGAGCGATAACGCTCGTGTGGGTTTCGAAGTGCTCTCTCGAAGCTATCTGCTGGGACTGGAAACACCCGACAAGATGTTCCGCGTTGCTGCGACTCGCAACGTTGAAGCACAGTTGAGCCAGGTCTGTCGCACGGAAGGCCTGCGTGTTGGCGAATGCCTTGGCAATACACATTTTTATCTCAATACACATCCCATCGAACTGCAGGGCACAGAACTCTTTACTTCTCTGGAACAATTGCGGACCGATTTTCCGGACATGCAGATCGTTCTGGAAGTACACGAAGGAGCCGTAGCATCCAGCCAGGTCCTGCGAAAAGTTCGCGAGGTGACTCGCGACCTGAATATGGGATTGGCCTACGACGATTTTGGTGCTGGCCAGGCTCGCTTGAAAGAACTGTTTGAAGTACCGCCCGACGTATTGAAATTCGACGTGAAGTTTGTTCACGGTCTCAACTTCAGCCCGCCACAACATCGTGCAACGATTCAGTCTTTGATTCGCATCGTACGCGACCTGAATGTTGTGCCGCTGGCAGAAGGTGTTGAGACGCCTGAAGAAGCAGAAATTTGCCGAGAACTGGGCTTTGAACTTGCTCAGGGATATTTGTTCGGCCGCGCGGAAACGGCTTCACACTGGACCTCCAACTGAGAACCCGCATCAATGTTAATGGCACGACCTCAACAATCAAAGCACGCTGATCCCGGGTTACTGGCGGCATTGCTGGCCGGGGAAAATTTCTGGCCATCAGATCCGACGTCTTTGCATGAACTTGGGCTGAACGAACCTTTCATCGAAGGTTTGATTTGTTGCTTGCTGCGCACGTCCGGCAACATGACCGGACGCACGATCGCCAACGATATCTGTATCCCTTTTCGTATGATTGAAGGGATCATGGAACGCCTGAAGTCACGCCGCATGGTTCTGCACTGCGGCAGTGTCAGCATGAACGACTATATTTTCGGACTGACCGACGAAGGTCGTCGCCGCGCTGAAACTTCTCACGCGGAATGCGCTTACACGGGACCGGCACCAGTACCGCTCAGCGACTATGTGATCTCTGTCGAAGCACAAGCGATCTGCGATCAGCCGATTCGTCGCGAAGAACTGGACGACGCCTTCTTCAACGTGTCAATGTCGGAAGATCTGTTCGACATGATCGGCCCGGCGGTGAACTCTGCCAGCGGGCTTTTCCTTTACGGTGCACCGGGAAACGGGAAATCGACGATTGCTCGTTGTCTGACGCATTGCTTCGGACAGGAAATCTGGATTCCCTACGCACTGATCGACGGACGTGAAATCATTACCCTCTTCGACCCTGCCTATCACGAGGTCGTTGACCAACCGGATGACGGACTTCATTTCGATCGCCGTTGGGTACGAGTTCGCCGACCGACTGTGATTGTCGGCGGAGAGCTGACTTTGGACAGTCTGGAAATTCGTCACGACCCCGTGAGCAATACCAGCGAAGCGCCATTGCAGATGAAAAGCAATTGTGGTTGTCTGCTGATCGACGACTTTGGGCGTCAGCGAGTTTCACCGGAGCAGTTGCTTAATCGCTGGATCGTGCCTTTGGAAAACAAGTACGACTACCTGACGCTGCCAACAGGCAAGAAAATTCAAGTTCCGTTTCAGCAACTGATTATTTTTTCCACCAATCTGGATCCGGCCGATCTTGTTGACGAAGCATTCCTGCGTCGAATTCCGTATCGAATTGAAGTGACTGATCCACAGGAAGATGAAGTGCATCGCCTGTTTCAGATTGCGTCCGAAAAACTGGGATGCACCTACGACCCGGAATCAGTCGAGCATTTGCTGGAAAATTATTATCGCAGTTGCAATCGTCCCATTCGACGTTGCCATGCCCGCGATTTGCTGTTGCAAATTCGAAATTTCTGTATGTACCGAGGCATTCCCTATGAAATGCGACCGGAACATTTTGATCACATCGCAGAATCATTCTTTACTCGTGTTCCTACTCGTCCACTGAATGCGACATTTGAAGAAGCCCTGTCAACCGTTCGGTGAAAGAAGTCATTCGTATGAATCAGACAGAAGTATGTTCAACCGCAGTGATCGGCAATGTTGATCCGTCGCGCGTTGTTCCGGGGGAACTCAAAGAAATCGCGGGCTACCAGCTCATCGAACGCATCGGTGTCGGCGGTTTCGGCGAGGTGTGGCGCGCCGTGGGACCGGGCGGATTTCCAAAGGCAGTAAAGATCCTGTTCGGAAATCTCAGCGGTCTACAAGCAGATACAGAACTCAAATCACTGAACCGCATTCGTGACCTGCGGCATCCTTTTTTGCTGAGCATTGAACGTGTCGAAGTGATCGATGGTCGTGCCATTGTCGTCACCGAACTGGTTGACCGCAGTCTGGATCAGCGATTCCGTGAACTCGCCGCTTCCGGACAACGCGGGGTTGGACGTGATGAACTTTTGCGCTACCTGCGTGATGCTGGACTTCATGTCAGACGAACATGGATTGCAGCACCTGGATATCAAGCCGGAGAACCTGCTGCTGCAGGGGATTCATGCGAAAGTTGGTGACTTCGGACTGACCAAAGCGGTCGGGCACGCGAGCCATTCTCAAATCAGCGGATTCACACCACTATACGCGCCGCCGGAATTGTTCGACGGGCGTCCGGACCGTGGCAGTGATCAATATAGTCTGGCGATTGTCTATCAGACAATGCTCACGGGCACGCCCCCTTTTAACGGCCGAACCCCATCTCAATTGATGGCGCAGCATCTCAAGAGCGCGCCAGATCTGAGCAGCCTGTTGCCATCCGACCGAGCAGTCATCTCGCGAGCTCTTTCGAAGAACCCTCGCACGCGATTTCCAAGTTGTCGGCAGTTCGTTGATGAACTGATGAAGCGCCGGCCGACAAAGTCGCTGAGTAATCAGTCATCGTCGGCAGTGGCAGCGGCCGTAATCGAAACACCGACGAGCATTGCTGGCACAGAAAACATTACCAGCAATCATTCCATGTTACATGGAACAGCCAGCCCGTTGACTCCTATCCAGAGTCAGCCGGAAGACCTGCAGTATCGGCCGACGCTGTTTGTAGGAGTGGGTGGGCTTGGAAATGAGACCATCGTGGCGTTAAATCAGCGACTGCAGCAGCGGTTTCCAAACGCGAAACTGCCTGCAATCCAGTATCTGTGTATTGATACTGACAGTGAAAACATTTCGGTTCTTAGACGACGCAGTGCCGGCAACGGTCGATCGATACCGACAGTTTCCGCGCCACTAAGAACGACGCAGGACTATCGCAAAGAGTCATCAGAACATTTGACGTGGCTTGGTCGCCGCTGGTTGTTCAACATCCCGCGCAGTGGACGAGTCGAAGGCATGCGTCCTCTGGGACGTCTGGCATATGTTGACCACGTGGACGACATTCGTACCGAACTTAAGAGCTGTCTTACAACGTTGCTGAATTCAGAGTCACTTAAACTTACGTCTTTTGAAACTGGATTGCCGCTCGACACAAACAGCATCGACGTGTGTTTTGTCGGCTCAACATCCGGCGGCACTTCCAGTGGTTGCCTCATGGATGTCGCGTGGTTGGTCCGTGAATTGGCCAGCAACGGTCGAATGCTGCCCGTTCGAATTTCGTCGGTGCTGCTGCACGGAACATCTAATAATCGCCAATCCGCAGACATGCAGGATGCCAATACCGTTAGTTTTCTGCAGGAACTGCAACACTTTTCCGTTACAGGCGCACAAAAGCCTGGACTGACATCGAGATTTTCCAATTCGGATATTTCAAAGCCGTTCGATGAAACGACACTCGTACACTTCGGCGACGACCTGTCAGAAAGAGATTTTTCTGAAGGTGTGAATAAAACCGCCGAGTATCTCGAACTCAAAACACTCACGGCCGCACGTCAGGAGATGAACTCCTGGCGCAATCCGGAACGAACCCACATTGAGGAATGCTGTGACACAACGCTGCGTTCATTCGGACTCGCTACGATCAGTGCCGATGCGTGGGAAGTCGCCGATAGCGGGACAGGTCCTTTGGCATCTGCGGCACTTAGTCTTTGGGCGAAGACACCAGTCGAATCACAGGAATCGCCCAATTCAGATGAATGGATATCATTGATCGATCAACTGGGGTTGGGTGAAGAAGCCATCTTACAAACGATACCTGCGGTGCTCGACTTTGGACGCACCCGTCGAATGGATGAGTACGCCAATACGGTCTGGCAAAGAATCGCTCAGGCCAACGCTGAATCATTGACAGAACAGATTACCAACATTGTCAGACAAGACACTTCAACTCCATCCACTGAACGCAATTCTATCGCGGCTTTAATCGAAGAACTTCGAACAGAACAACATCGTAAAGTATCGGGCGATCTGCAGCTAACGGAGACCTTTCTCAGGCAGATGGTGGAGAAAGGCTCACGTCCTGGACATGCCACTTCAGCAATCACAAATTTAACTCGCCAGCTAGGTCAGGCAATCGAGATCTGCGAAACACAACAGCATGATCTTCAGAATGTCTTCCAGAATTTATGCGAATCAAATTCTGCCGGAAGAACAGGACAACCGAATGAAACCAATCATTCTGCGTTGCGAGGACTGTGCCGTCAGTATTGTATGTTGTTCACAGGCCAGGCAATCTGCCAGTTTCTGCTCGGGCGTCTTCAGACGTTTCGCAAGGCACTGCCACAACTGCATGACGCTCGGTTCGCGCCGCTGCGTGATCGGCTGAACCTGCTGGCCATGCAAGTCACCGGTGGTGAACTCAGCAATGCCGCCATGCCACCGCAGATGGTCGAAGGGTTTGAAGCCTCCCTTCAGACCTCAGGGCGGTTTAAGCTGAGCTCACTGCTGGACCGTGATGCAACACCGGCAGACGTCGCGGTGCTCAGGTCTGAGGCAAATAACTTTTTGCTTCTCAGCATGTCGAGGAACTCTGAGTTTTCTGACGACGATGTTGTTGCACGAGGTCGCGAATCGTTTCCTGCCAACGCTCGGCCAAAGCTGCAGAATGTTGGTGGAGGGCAGCGAGTTCTCGCTGTCATTCCAAGTCATCAACCGGCGGATTATTGGAAGTCGATGCTGAAAAGCGAATTTGGTGCATGTGTTTCTACTTGCTCCACGGAAACCGACGGCATCAGCATTGTTTGTGAAACTGAAGGTATTTCAATTCCTGCAGCGATCGACATGCTGACCCACATGCGACCACACGTCCTGGAACTCGCAGGACGACTTCATTCACGCCAGGATGTTCCCTGGTAAAGCTTCGCAGGCAGAGCATAAGGCAATCTGTCTTGTGCCTTCCTGCAGGAATACTCGAATTTCGAAAACCGTCCTGCTACGATTTGGGTGTTGCCCGCCTTTTCCTGGAGCCCACCGAATGTTACGCCCTGTCGTTGCTGTTGCGATCCTTACGTTGTCCTCGATGTCCGCATTTGCACAGCAGATCTGGACTCAACAAGTAGAAATTCAGCCGTCTGTAGAACGTGGGGCTCCCGAGCACTCTACCGAAACGATCGAAACGATCGAACCAGCAATCGCAGATTCTGTGTTTGCGAGCGGTGCGGTTCCCAAGTGGATTTGGGGCGCGGACAACGACAAAAACTACGTCCTGCGAACCACCGTCGAACTGGCCGGTATTAAGTCCGCGCGACTGAAAGCTTCGTGTGATAACGTCGGCACCGTCTTTATCAACGGCACGCGAGTCGCCAGCAGCAGCGAATGGCAGGAGCCGATGGATGCCGACGTCACGGCGTCGATGGTGCCGGGCAAAAATGTGATCGAAGCAGAAGTCGCAAATGAAGGCGGTGTCGCAGCGTTTGTATTGAAGCTAGCCGTGCTCACAAATGATGGAAAAACAATCGAAGTTGTTACGGACGAAACATGGCAAGTTGCTGAGAAGCGAGGCGAAGAATCAGTGCAGAAGGCTGCACTGAGGGCCACTTACGGCGAAGGTCCGTGGAAAAAAGTGTTCGACAACGTCGGCATGACTGGCCGAGTTCCCGCAGGAATGTTTGAGCTGCTGCCAGGCTTTCAAGTCGAAAAACTTTTCACTGTGCCAAAAGAGGAGCTTGGCTCTTGGGTTTGTATCGCGTTCGATAATAAAGGACGGTTGCTGGCGAGCGATCAGGGTGACAAGGGAATCTATCGCATCACGTTGCCCGCAATTGACAAAGATCATCGTAGGACGGGTCTCCAGACCCGTCCTGACACGAATAAAACGAATGCCGATCCGGACGGGTCTGAAGACCCGCCCTACGGAACAGCAGAAACCAAAGTCGAACGCCTCGATTTCTCCAAATGCGAATTCCAACCCTCCGGCGCGCATGGCATGTTGTGGGCGTTTGATTCGCTGTACTTCAGTTGCAATGGCGGTCCAGGCAGCGGGCTTTATCGAGCACGTGACACCGACGGTGATGATGTCTTTGATGAATGCATGAAGCTGAGAGAATTCGGCGGTGGTGGGGAACATGGTCCGCACTCGATTCGACTTTCTCCAGACGGAAAACGTATCTTCGTCATCGCCGGCAATCATACAAAGCCGCCATTCAAGCCAGGGGATGAACTGACAAACAAAGATTTTACCAGCCGTATTCCCACGAACTGGGGTGAAGACCTCTTGTTGCCGCGCATGTGGGACGCAAACGGACACGCTGTGGGGATTCTGGCACCTGGCGGCTGGATTGCCAGCACCGATCCAGACGGCAAGACCTGGGACATCTGGTCGATCGGCTATCGCAATCCCTACGACATGGCATTCAACGCCGACGGCGAATTGTTTGCTTACGACGCTGACATGGAATGGGACGTCGGCATGCCGTGGTACCGACCCACGCGAGTCGTTCATGCGACCAGCGGCAGCGAATTCGGCTGGCGCAGTGGCAGCGGCAAATGGCCAACGTATTACATTGACAGCCTGCCTCCAGTGGTTAACATCGGCCCCGGTTCTCCCGTGGGCGTTGAGTTCGGTTATGGCCTGAAATTTCCTGCGAAGTACCAGAAAGCGTTGTTCTGCTGCGACTGGACCTTTGGCACGATGTATGCCATTCACACCGAACCGAACATGAGTTCGTACAAAGCCACGAAGGAAGAATTCCTGTCTCGCAGTCCGCTGCCACTAACCGATGTCGCGGCCGGACCGGATGGCGCGTTGTATTTCTCTGCTGGCGGTCGTGGCACGCAGTCAGAATTATTTCGCGCGATATATGTTGGAAAAGAATCAACATCGCCAACGGAACTTCATGACGCCAGAGATGCGGCAGCACGTTCGCGTCGGAAAGTGCTCGAAGCTGCACACGCTGGTATCGGTCCGAACGGCATGCAGCCTTCCATTGACGGCGAAACTTTTCTGAGTAGTCTGCGAAATGACATCCGCTCAAATGACCACTTCCTCAAGACGGCCTCTCGCAATGCGTTTTATCATTCGACACTCTTTCCGGATTTGATGAATGTCGAATCAATCCGCAGTGCAGATTTTCAGCAGTCAACTCCTGATGAGATGCTGGGTCTTGCCACCGCGTTCTCAAAGGCACCGCTAGCTTCCCTTGGCAAGGCGGAGGCTGAGATGACTGATGTCAAACTGGCACTTCAGCAACTGTGTCTTCGCACGCTGCGACAACTTTCGTTCAGCACGCTAACCAGCGAACAGCAATTGCATCATCTGCGAGCACTCAGTCTTGTCTTCCTGCGACTGGGTGAACCTGACGAATCAACTCGCGCAGACTTCCTGAAACAATTGGAAGAGCAGTTTCCAGCGAGTAACAGCGATGTGAATCGTGAACTCTGCCAGATGCTCGTTTATCTCAAGTCGCCAACTGTGATCGAGAAAACCGTCAAGCTATTGGAAGCAACCTCCATACCAACCGTCACTGACGACATGAAGGATCTGCTGGCTCGGAACCGTGGCTACGGCGGTGCTATTGCGGCGTCTATCGAAAAGGCACCCGATCAGCAGCAAATCTGGTATGCGTTCTGTCTTCGCAACCTTAAAGCAGGCTGGACGATGGAGCAGCGAAAGTCCTACTTCGCCTGGTTCGAACGCGCTCACACATGGGCGGGCGGGGCCAGCTTTCACGGCTTCCTCAATAACATTGAACGCGAGTGCTTTGAAAACGCCAGCGAAAAAGAACGCCTGCTCATCGAAGCCAGCGGAGCCCGCAAGCCATACACTCTGCCGGAAATCCCAAAGCCCACTGGACCAGGCAAAGACTGGACTCTGGAAGAAGTTCGAGGCCTCGCCGCCGATGGTCTGAAGAATCGTAATTTCGAAAACGGACAGAAGATGTTCGCAGCCACTCGCTGCGTGATCTGCCATCGATTCGCGGGAGACGGTGGTGCTACCGGCCCGGACTTGACTCAGCTCGCCGGTCGTTTCAATCTCAATGACCTCACCGAAGCCATCATGGTGCCTAGCAAAGTCATCAGCGATCAGTACAAAGCCAGCACAATAGTGACGGCGGACGGAAAGAGTATCAGCGGTCGCATTCTGTCGGAGAATGATGAGATCCTGGCAATTCTCACTCATCCGGAAGACCCCACAAAGATTATGGAAATTCAGAAGAGCCAAATTGATGATGTGGTGCCGTCGGCGGTTTCGATCATGCCCGCTGATCTGCTGAAACCGCTGAATCAGGACGAAGTTCTTGATCTGCTCGCCTATCTTCTGTCGCGCGGCGACAAAGGCAGCGGTATGTTCAAGAGATGATTTTTGGCGAGCGGCCGGGCGTCAGCCCGCCGGTACAATTGCGGTTTTTGCGTCGATATTTTTGTCCTTGTTCCGAGGCTCCAGCCCCGGAACGAGAATGGATGCCCGCTATATTGAAGTTCGTTGAGCATCATCTGCAATTCGCATCGTACCGGCAAGCTGACGCATGCCGCTCGCCGGTTGTAAACAAATGACACGCATTCTCGTCGCTGAATTCTTGTTGGCCAACGCGGCTGCGTCACGAGATGTTGCCACGTCTATGCTCAACGAAGCCGCAGCAATGTTGACCGCGATTGTGACAGATATCGCTGCACTGCCCAATGTTCATGTGACGGTGCTGCTGAGTTCGGCAACGGATGCATCATTCGCAGCATCGCTAACGAACACGCACGTGCTTCTAGGCGAATTGCAACCAGACATATTGTCGTCGATCCTGCACGGCAAATCGCGGCGGTCAGTGTTCGATGGAGTGCTTCTCATCGCACCGGAATGCGACGGCGTGCTGGTCTCGCTGTTGAAAGCCGTGCAGGAGAAGCATAAGAATCCGCCATGGAGTATAAATCTCGACTGGAGACTCGCCGAGATCTTTGCCGACAAGCGAGCCACCGACGCATGGCTGCGACGACACGACATCGCCACGATCCCAACTAAAACCATCAACGACGCGACAATGCGCAGGCTGCGAAGAACCGCACCGGCAACCGGTCATAACATCGCCGATCAACTCGCAGTGCTGAAACCTCGTGACGGCGCTGGATCCGACGGTGTCGAAGTCGTACTGTTCTGCCAGGTGGATTTTATGGATCTACCGCAACAGGAACACGATGACGATCGATGGCTGCTGCAACCTTTAATGCAAGGCACCACATGTTCCGTTGGCTTTATCGGTGGAGGCCCAAAGGGTCGCACAATAATCCTGCCGCCTGCTCGGCAGAATATCATCACAGTTGACCGCAAGCTGTCGTATCACGGTGGTCAGATTCCCTGCCAGCCGGAAATCGTGGCACGGGTCGAGCCGGTCGCCGCAAAGCTCGCCGATGCGTTTGGCACATTCAGTGGATATGTGGGAGCTGACCTGTTGGTCGATCTGACGGTTCCGCATAACGACGAAACCTCGATCGTCGTCGTGGAAATCAATCCTCGGCTTTGCACAAGTTACATCGGGTATCGAACCTTCGCAGCCGACAATCTGGCGGCGTGGATGCTGCAAACGAACTCAGAAACGAACATTCGTTGGAAGTCAGAGAACGTGATCTTTTCTCCGGGGTGAGTTGCGTAATTATTCGTGCGAAGAGACTAAAGGACCGTCCAGAAATGGTTTCGAAAACGTACGTCAGGCTTTCCAGCCTGACATAAAAAGGAAACCAGTCAGCCTGGAAAGACTGACGTACTTTGTTTCAGGACTGCTCCTCCGCACAATTGCTTTCGCACACGGTCTTGGTAAAGTCAGGCTGCGTAGAGCAAGGCGACCTGTCTGCTCTCTGTCCCACCACTCAAGCAGGCACGCCGCCTGTGCCCCACTTCAGGAGTTTCCGAATGATTACCCGTTGTTTTGTCCTCGCCTTTGTTTCAGTCCTCACTCTTTCCATGGCCACGAGTGCCATCGCCGAAGATGAAAAATGGATCACTCTGTTCGATGGTCAGTCGCTCGACGGATGGGAGAAAATCGGTAACGAGCAAAGTGTCTGGGAAGTCAAAGACGGATCGATCAACGGATCTGGTCCCGCATCAATGCTGGTCAGCACCAAAGGGCCATACAAAAATTTCCGCTACCGCGCTGAAGTGAAGATCAATGATCATGGCAATTCAGGTCTGTACTTCCGCACAACGCGAAAGCCCGGCTTCAGCGACGGCCACGAAGCGCAAATCAACAGCACTCATACCGATCCGATTCGCACGGGTTCTTTGTATGGCATGTGCCATGTTTATGATGAACTGGTCAAACCAGACACCTGGTTCACTTACGAAATTGAATGTCGCGACGACGTCTGGCGCGGCCGTGAAATGACACGCATCAAGTTCAACGTCGATGGCAAGGAACTGTACGAGTACCTGGATTTTTCCAAGGCGTTCAAAGACGGACACTTTGCATTCCAGCAGCACGATCCAGGCAGCAAAGTCAGCATTCGCAAAGTCGAAGTCCTGCCATTGGCCGACTAACACTTTATCGTAGTACAGGCGGTGGTTCGCCTGTTGTAACTCCCCACGCTTTACGAAAGACCTGACTATGAAACGCAACTTTATTTTTGCTTCGCTGCTGGCAACTGTGGCATTTATGACTGCTGTGCGAGCTGCTGACGAATCGAAATTCGCTGATCTGTTCAACGGCAAAAACCTTGATGGATTTCATCAGAGAAATGGCACGGCGAAATACACCGTCGAAGGCGACTGCATCGTCGGCAAGACGTCCGAAGGTAGCCCGAACTCGTTCCTGTGTACCGACAAACTGTATGGTGATTTCGAACTGAAGTTCGACGTTAAGGTTGCCACAGAGCTCAATTCCGGCGTACAGATTCGATCTCAGAGTGTCGATGACAAACCTGAAGGTCGAGTTAACGGACCGCAGGTCGAAATTTCCCTCGATAAAATGGCTGGCTATATTTATGGCGAAGGCCTGCCTGGTGGCTGGATGGTTGCTGATGCGGATCGCAAGCCACACGATCACTTCAAAGATGGCGAGTGGAATTCTTATCGCATCCTGGCAAAGGGCAATCGAATTCAGACCTGGATCAACGATCAGCCGATCGCTGATCTGACTCACGAAGAACGATTTAAGACGCACCCGAAAGGATTCATTGGTTTGCAGGTTCACGGCATCGGTGCCGGTCAGGGCCCATACGAAGTTCGATGGCGGAATTTGAAGATTCGAGGGCTTGCAGAATAAATAGTGCGCAATTTACGAGCCCGCGACCGGCCTGCTCTTTGTCATGGGATAGTCGTTCCGTCTTTCGGTCAAGCAGCGACACACTGGAAACTATCCCATTTTTTTTTGCTGTAATCGGGGCACCCTACAATTCGAGACAGGCCCGCGATTTCGCACCACACCCTGCTCGCATCTCTGAAGTGCATCTCACAATATTTTCAGTGGATGGCCCCTAGTTTGTTCGTTTCGTGGTTTATGCGGTGTTTGGCAGAACCGATCGCTCGGCGAGGAAATTTAGAGGACAAGGTTTCCGGCCGATTTTTGGGGGGAAGATTTCGCGCGCAGCCGCTTCTGGATGAAACGGCGATTGTGGCCTGCATGGCGTATGTGGATTCGAATCCGATCCGAGCGGGGATCGCGGAAACTCCGGAGACCAGCGACTTTACCAGCGTGAAAGAACGTATTGAAGATCGTGCGTCTGCGGCTGAAGTTTCGACCTCGGATGCTCAAGATCATCGTATCGAACACGGTGAGAAAGCCGGCTGGTTGGCTCCGATACCGCTGGAAGCGAAGCGTAATAAAGTGCGTGAGAAGGAGACCGATCGTCGAGCGGGCAACAAGGGTTGTCTGCCGATGTCGCTGGATGATTATCTGGAATTGCTGGACTGGACCGGTCGTCAGTTCCGCACGGACAAGC
>JBDNFT010000483.1:0-2206 GCA_041689695.1 Planctomycetaceae bacterium
CATCCAATGCCCAGCATCGATCAAATGCCGCGCGAGACAATTCGACTCGAGCGGCTTCGTCCTGAGCGAATTCGCGCGTCACTGGATGCTGTTGGTTGACGACCTTAAAATTGCCAGGCTCTGTATTGAAATTCACCGTACGCAGCGGTGTGCCGGGAAGCAGATCTTTGGCAGAATTCACCATCCATGAGCCCGCTTGAATCTTGTCGGAACCGGCCACAACAAACACGCCGCCGCCAACGCTTGCGAAATTTCGCAGATTGTCCCACAACAGTTCTGCCGGACGCTGACAATTGATCAGCATCACAACGTCATAGTTTGATAACGTTTGTTGTTCGGCTTGAGCTGTCGTCACACTTGTGCATTCGCAGAACTTGATTCCCTGCTGTTCCAGTTGAGTCGGCTGCATTGCGTTTCGCAGATATAAACTTTCCTCCAGCCGATCCGAAATCAGCAGCACGTTCGGCTTTGCTCGCACCCCGCAGGTAAACGATCGCACGTTATCTTCAGGCAACGGATCTGCCGATGTCAGACGCACGATCCCATCGATAAATGGCTTTGTGCCTGATATGCGTAACGTTGTCTGCACCTGTTGTGAGCTATTTTCAATCTTCACAATCTGCGGCGCACCGGCAGGAGTTTCAACGCCATTTTCAACGAGCACGGTTTCCACTTTGGCGACTGTTGGCGCACCGGTCGTGGAAGATACGGTCATCGTTAAGAGCAGGTCGCGACCGGCGACGCTGGTTTCTTCTGACAGAGTCAGGTGAGAGATCGAAGTATTGATCGGCTGCTGCACCGCGACATCCACGAGATACACCTGCAGCCAATTGGCAGCCTTGAGTGCATCTGACAATCCACTTTCATCCGGATCGCGCCACGCGGATTTCGAAAAGTCCGTCAACACATAGATTTCACGGGCGTGATTATCAGAATCGCTGCCCGTCCCAAGTCTCTCCTGTTCCTGGACTCGGTCATCGATTTGGAATTGAATGGCAGCCTTCAGACGGCGATTGATTGAATCCGGGACGGTCGTTGATTCAAGCGTATCGAGTCTTGCGGCGGCTCCGCTGAGATCCGCCTGAAACACGATATCATCGTCAATGTTTAAGCCTGCAATTGCCGCACGACTTCCGGCGGGAAATCGACCGAGATGTTCCCGGACGACTTCACGAGCCTGCTCCAGTCGCGTTTTGTTTTCCTGGCGATAGTTCATACTGACACTGGTATCGATCAGAAACACGGCTGCGATCGGAACGTTTTCCGTGGCTTCATTTCGCGGCGAAGCAAGTTCCGCGCGGACTCGCAGACCCCAGGGAATGCCAACGGCAATCATCGCAGCCATCGCCCCACCGACGACGCACCACAGTCGCATTTTTCCGCGTCGTTCTTTGAAATCAAATGAAGCAGCCTGTTTGGCGGCGGCTCGGCGAGTGAACCAGAAATACGTCGCGACGCTGGCCGCAGCGGCTGCAGTCAGAATCAACCACTCCCACCACCGCAGTCCATATCGCGCGGCGGGTAACGAAGGCCGCGCAATCGCCAGCACAAGCATAACGATCAACAATGAACGCAGGATCAACAGTAGCAGATGCCGCAACTGCATACGTCGTGAATTCGAAACCTTCCGATTTTTCAACAAACGCAGTGCTGGAAATTCGATTCGCTTTGGCTTGGACCGCATGATCATGTGCAGGATCACGGGCAAAGCGGCCAGTCCCATCCCGAACAGCAGGCTGGCGTTGATCAACGACATGCGGCAGTTTCCTTCACAATCGGAGTTGGCTCACGTTCCATCGAGAATCGTCCGTGTTCCAGAAAACATTGGACCGCCGCGATCGCCGTTTCATCGCTCATCAAAAATGAATGCAACTTCGGGATGCAAAGAAAATCGGCCGCTCCCGGCAATCGTGTACTGGCAATCGTTACCGTCCCGTCATCGTCACCGGGCAGCAGTGGATTGAAGCCGTTGTCGTCGCCTTTTCCGCCTGCGATGATACCAAATTCAAACGTCGGCGTCGGCAGGCGGCCGATGGTTCCGTTCGAGTCCGTGACAAGTTCCTGACCAGCAGGCCCATAGACCGTACGGAAGAGCATGTTGCGTTTGAGCATGTCGGCCAATTCCGCCCCGCTGTTTGGTGTGCCGAGCATCACGCAACGGTGCAGTCGCGGATCGTTGTGGTCTTTCAGATATCGGCGTACAACC
>JBDNFT010000484.1:0-8591 GCA_041689695.1 Planctomycetaceae bacterium
CAGGATGTCTTTCGGTTCCATGCGGAAAAGGGTAAGCCGCTGCTGGTGGAGGTCAAGGCGTCTCGAGATCAATCGCCTTTGGATGCGTTCGTCGAGATTCTGCATCACGACGGTAAACCCGTGCTTCAGGCTCGATTGCAGGCCGTGCGTGACTCGTACTTCACTTTTCGCGGTAAGGACTCCGACACCAGCGACGACTTTCGCATGTTCAACTGGCAGGAAATGGAGCTGAATCAATACCTGTATTCCGACGGCGAAGTCGTCAAATTGTGGCTGTATCCACGCGGCCCGGACTCCGGCTATAAGGTCTATCCGGGCTTCGGAAATCGATTCACCTACTTCGGTACGACGCCGACTTCACATGCGTTGCAAGCTCCTGCGTTTATCGTGGAAGCTCATCGTCCGGATGAAGTCCTGACAGCGACCGGTTTGCCTGAATTTCCGATCTACTTCGAAAATGACGATGACCCGTTGCGGCAATGGGGCAGCGATTCGCGGCTGATGTTTGATCCCCCCGCTGACGGCGATTACCTGCTGCGAATTCGCGATTCTCGTGAATTCCAGGGAGCAGATTTCAAATATCAGATGCTGGTGCGAACTCCGCAGCCCGATTTTTCGATGGAAGTCGGTGGTACAGATGTGAAACTGTTCCCCGGCGTCGGCCACGAGTTAAGTTTCAAAGCGACTCGTCTGGACGGCTACGATGGTCCAATCCAGATCATTGCGGAAAACCTGCCGGCCGGATTTTCGTTCTCGGGGCCGATCGAAATTCAGAACGAGCAACTTCAGGCGTTCGGTACACTCCTTGCTGACAAGGACGCTGTCACGCCAGCCGAAGACGCGGTGAAACTGATTCGCTTTAGTGCTAAGGCTGCGATCGCTGGGCGAGAAGTTGCTCATGACGCTGGGGGCGTGAAAACGCTGACGGTCGGAGAAGCACCCAAAGTCGTGGTGCGTATTTTTTCGGCCGAACATCAAGCGGCTGGTGCCTTGGAGCAAACTCCCGAACTCACGGTGTGGGCTGGTGAAACGGTGCGAGCGTTCATTAAAGTAGAACGCAGCAAACACGATGGCCTCGTCGAATTCGGCAAAGAAGACTCCGGCCGCAACATGCCTCATGGCGTCTTTGTCGATAACATTGGACTTAACGGTCTGATGCTGCTCAGCGGTCAGAACGAACGAGAATTCTTCATCACGACGGCTGCCTGGGTTCCCGAAACCAGTCGCTTGTTTCATCTGAAAACCAACGTCGATGGTATTACATCAATACCCGTGATGCTGCACGTTCGGCATCGGCCGGTGGCCGCTGCTGAGAGCAATTCAAAGTGAGGAAAAACAGATCCGCAGATGAGGTCCTTGTTCCGAGGCTCCTGCCTCGGAACACACTGCATGAGAGGCTCCTGCCTCCCGGATGCTCGGTGGAGGCGGGAGCCTCCTCGGCAGTGCGTTCCTGGGCTGGAGCCCCGGAACGAGAATTGGCGGCCTCATGTCGAACCATGTGAGGTCAGCCTAAGGAATATGTTTTCGTGAAAATAACCTCCGATGATCTGATTCTTGTGACCGGGGCCACTGGCTTGGTCGGCAGCCATGTTGCCGAACAGGCTGCACAGCGAGGTTGCCGAGTGCGCGCGCTGGTGCGACCGACGGCTGATATTAGCTTTCTGCGTGGACTGAACATTGAACTCATTCACGGCGATCTCGATCAGGCCGAGTCGCTGGGGACTGCGTGTGAAGGAGCGTCTATCGTTATCCAC
Source organism: Planctomycetaceae bacterium (assembly GCA_041689695.1). Classification (GTDB taxonomy): domain Bacteria; phylum Planctomycetota; class Planctomycetia; order Planctomycetales; family Planctomycetaceae; genus SXXK01. The sequence goes on from JBDNFT010000484.1 coordinate 1,755, forward strand.
TGCGCGGCAAAAGTCGGCGATTGGGGACGCACCGAAGAGTATCGTCGTGTCAACGTCACGGGGACTCAGGCTTTGATGGACGCGGCATTGGCCGCAAGTTCGTTGAAGCGATGGATTCAGATCAGTTCTCTGGGTGTCTATGAAGGCAAAGATCACTACGGCACCGATGAAGCGACCGCACCGAGCACAACAGGCATCGATGGTTATACGCTCACCAAAGTCGAATCGGAACTGTTGGTGTGCGATTACATTCGCAATTTCAAGTTGCCAGCCGTGATCCTGCGACCGGGTTTCATTTATGGCCCTCGAGATCGCACGGTCCTGCCAAAGCTGACCGCAAGATTACGATCCGGCAAGTTTGCGTACCTTGGCTCGCCAGACAAGTTGATGAACAACACCTATGTCGGCAATCTGTGCGAAGCCATTTGGCTGGCTGTTGAGCGAGACGACGCGGTGGGAGAAGTGTTCAATATCCGCGACCCGCGTGCAGTAACGAAGCGTGAGTTCATAGAAACGGTTTGCGATGCTGCGGGAATTGCGAAACCATCAAAGATCGTGCCCTTGCCCGTCGCGAAGTTCCTCGCCAAAGCGATGGAAACGACATGGAGACTTTTAGGCAAGAAACAAGCACCGCTGCTCAACGGCGCCAGAATCAAATTCCTCGGGCTGAATCTGGACTACAGCATCGACAAGGCGATTCGAAAATTGGGGTATGCTGGTTCGACCGACTTTCGCGACGCGATGCCGTTGAGCGTAAAACCGTTTTCTTCTTTGCGCGGTGCGGATTGATGTTTTGAATTCTAGTTTCAGGGATGCGAGCTGCTGGATTGCTCTGCACTGAAGGCTTTACTCCGTGACCTCTGTGTACTCCGTGGTGAAAACTGCGATTTCTTTCAATGCGCCGCTTAATGACTGGGGTTGCAAGCAGCAAAGTTACATTTACCCCGTGGCAGACAGTGGCGTCGCGTTGGGATAACATACCATGATCTTTAAGGCCGGAAAAACCGCGTTTCGCCCCAACGGGGCCCAGCATGTCAGCCTGGGGCAAGTGAATCCGCGAATGCGGAAGAACGCCGCCCCTGGTTGACAACAATATTCAATGGACATTGCCCTGAAAGGGCAAAGCAAATTGACAGGACGATTGAGGACAGGACGATGAATCGCAGGGTTGAACAGGAGAGCGCTGGGGAAGCAGAGAATCGCAGTGTTGCTTTGTGACTCCCCCTGCTACCTCTGCGTCCTCCTCTTATCGCTGCGATCCGTTTTTTACCTCGGAGGACACGGAGAAGTTAGCTATGGAGCATCCGAACAAGACCTTCACTCCCGGCTGCTGAAAGTATTAATTGCTGGAATGCTATTTCTTGGGTGCTTTGCCAGCGTCCGCAGTTCCGCCTCGCTGAGGTACGGCCAATTGCAGTTCTTCAATGCCGCCTCGATCTTCGAATGGCCGCACACCAAAATACCAGTTTGACCAATCTCTCAGAGCCTTATCCCTCCACGGCGTCGCGAGACTCATACGTTCTTCCGGAGTCGCATCCTCGATCTGTTTCGTCGTTCCTAGCGGTGCCAGGGGTTCGAGTGTCTCTCCGAAACCCTGAGGTTTACGAGCGATGAATCGCAATGCCATGATGCCTTCGACGTTGACACCAACGTTGTTGTCACGAATAGCATCAAGCATTTGCGGAACCAGTTTGAAGTCCGCCGTCCGCCCCAGAGCCCAAACAGCTGCCCTTCGAACGTCAGCGTTCGGGTGTTTCATCAGACTTGTCAGTTTGTCTTCCTGACCGACTAAAGTCTCGGGATCATCTACGGCAAGGACGCTTCGTACTATTTCGTCTGCCAATTCGCCTGATGATTCATCGATCTCAGGAATATCCAAATTCGAAATATCCGCGATCAGCCGATCCAGCTCCGTCGGATCTTTCTTCTTTTTTTCCCCGAATGGATTACCACGATCAGCAAGCTGCAGGCCTTGTCCGTACATCTTGTCGATCGTCTTTTGTGTGGATCGCATGTAATACAGTAGGGCAAAGCATGTTCCTACCACTGGCCCTGTGTGAGTGTTAAAACTGCCATCCTCGGCCTGAAGCGTCAGCAGCCCGTCACCATACACAACGAACCAATCCTGGCCCTTGATTGTTCCCAGATCACCGACCGCTGCGGCACGTTCCAGACAGTAGTAGTAGTAAAGATTGTGTTCAACTCGACTGACAGGTTGGAAGTTTGTCAAATTCCATCCGAAGGCTCGATCGACGCGAGCGTCTAATGATCCGGCTGCATGCTGAGGCTTATAGTTTGGAAAAACCGATCCGTACTGATTAGTGGTCCCGAATGGATCTACTTTCTGTAGAGCACCGAAAACGAGTTCATCGTCTTTCTTTTCCTGCTTTGGCGGGTTTCGTAGGCCATGCAACAACAATCTGCAGATTCCCAATGCTCCGGCTCCGGCCATCGTCATGTTATGAGTTGAAGCTCCCATTCCTGGTCCTGATGTTGTTCCCGGACGATACCCCCATCCGCCATCGCCATTTCCTTTTTTCATTAGGAAATCTGATGCTCGATCAAGTGCTTCGGGCGAAACTTCGCATTTTGCTCGCTGGCAGGCCCACAAAGTCAAAACGCCATACTGCGACATACTCACGTCGCCTGGCTGCGACGGTCCGTCGCTCCATGATCCATCTGCGCGTTGAGCAGATTGGACGTAGTTTACGATCGCCTGCAACTGGGGTAGATAACGATCCGCATCAACATCCGCCAACAACATAGAATCTACGCCTGCCCCATAAATGTGGTCGTAGGCTGATATTGGCTGATAGATTGTCGTTCGTATCCGGCCTGCTGCCGCAGCGATAGCATGAGCTACAAACGGATCCTCTTTAGGTATGCCGCACTTGATCATCGCGTAGGCTGCCAAGATCAACTGTCCTCCCTCTGGTTCCTGCTTTTCGACTGCGGTGTGTAGATATGCGAGAGCTTTGTCTACGGCGACGTCAAATCTTGGTACATTGGTACTTTGTCGTGGCCCATCGAAACCCCGTGCTGAATGATTGGCTGTGAGCAGTAAGCACAAAGAGAGAAACAATAAATACCGCATAGATACACTCCTGAACGCAGCGGCTGTGAAAATCGCCGAAACTTGCTATTCCGATCCTAGCGACCGGCGGATTCGGTGTCAAAGTGAGTACTGCTCGTTTATGCTGTCACCTTCAAAAACTAGTCGCTTTTGGGCAGTTCATCAAGATGTCGTCTAAGAATTCAGTCCTGATCACCGGTGGTGCCGGTTTTCTTTGGTCGCACCTGGCACAAAGCATTCTGGACGATTCTCGCTACCTCGGTATGACAATAGTGGTCCTAGATGACCTTTCCGGCGGATTCATCAAAAACGTTCCTCAGTCATCGCAGGTTCTGTTTGTCAAAGGCAGTGTGACCGACCATGTGCTCGTCGAACGACTGTTTCAGGAACACTCTTTCCGTTTTGTATTTCACCTAGCCGCGTATGCTGCGGAAGGTCTGAGCCATTTTATTCGTCGATTCAATTACACTAATAATCTGATTGGAAGCGTCAACCTGATCAATGCGTCGGTACGGCACGACGTTCGGCATTTTGTCTTTACAAGTTCCATCGCCGTCTACGGCAGCGGTCAGGTGCCAATGCTGGAATCAACGCTGCCTCAGCCCGAAGATCCTTACGGTATTTCGAAGTACGCGGTTGAAATGGATCTGAAGTCGGCTCATGAACTATTCGGACTCGACTATACCATCTTTCGTCCGCACAACGTCTACGGGGAATTCCAGAACATTGGCGACAAATACCGCAACGTTGTTGGGATCTTTATGAATCGCATTATGCTGCAGCAGCCGTTGCCTGTGTTTGGCGACGGTACGCAGCAGCGAGCGTTTTCATACGTCGGCGACCTGATGCTTCCGATGGTCTCGGCGCCATTCACCGCCAATGCGTCTGCCGAAGTTTTCAATGTCGGAGCATCGACACCAACCTCTGTGCTCGACCTGGCGACACTCGTTTGCCGTGAGTTTGGCGTCCCGCCGAACATCGATTTTCTTCCCGCTCGCAATGAAGTGAAAATCGCCTGGGCCGACCACGCGAAGTGCGACAACGTCTTCGGTTATCGTCCTGCCACCGAACTGGAAGAGGGATTGCGGCGGATGGCTTCGTGGGCGCGACTGACTGGCCCGCGATCGAGCACTAGCTTTGAAAACATCGAGATTTCAATACGCCTGCCAGCAGGCTGGGTTGACACGAGCAAGTGAAGTAATCCCTACGCTAGTTTGTCCTCACTCCGTCAGCCGCACCAATGCGTCACGCAGGACTGGGTAATTCGCTTGGACGGAATACTTTCTTTCCACCGTTTCACGACCTCGATGTCCCTTCTGTCGGCGGAGTTCCGGGTTTGCGGTCAGCAATTGCAGGGCGACCAGCCACTCGTCCGTCGTCTGCGCCGCTTGGCCGTTCTGATTCCCGTCAAGAATTTCCGTATTGACGCCTACTGGTGCTGCGATCCCGGGAACTCCTACGGCGAGATACTGAATAAGTTTCAGGCCGCACTTGTAGATATCCCACTCCTGATTTGGAAACAAAGGCATCAAGCCTATATCAAACTGCCGTAGTTGTTCCACCTCCCGCCCCGGTTGCCAAGCTTCGTGAACAAGCGTGACGCCGGTCAAATCGATTTCGCGGATCGGTGATATATCAGGCACGACTATTCGCAATTCATATTGTGTTTTCTCTGCCAGAATCCGTAGTGCTTCTGCGGCTACGGACAAATACTTCAGGTTGCCTGCTGTGCCCATCCATCCGACGACTGTCGTTGCGCCATTAGATGTTGTCTGACACCGTTCGACATAATCTGCCATGTCTACACAAGTCGGCACGTGACAGATGTTCGAATTCAATGGCCGAACTTTTTCTTCCAGATACCGGTTCCCGCAAACGACCAGATCAGCCAGCCTCATCATCTGTTCAAATTTCTCCGGATAGCGGAGAAAGACCGCATCATCCAGATCAATGACCATACGATGACAGCTTTCTCGAAAGCGTTGTTCCATATCGATCGTGGTGTTGTCGAAAATTTCACGATCTATAAACACGACGTCAAATCGCTCCAATTTTGTTCGCAGCCAGTGCCACCAGCGAACGCTGCGCTTCAGTAGCTGGCTCGGCCGAAAACCCATCCATGGAAAGTAGTCATATTTCTGCGGAAAACTATGCGCCACTACGGCGCGATGGCCCTCCGCGCGAAAATGACGCTGAAAGGGCAAGATTCGGAACCGCGCCGATGGCACTCGATCGCCGGATGACAGAAAGAGTATGTTCAAGTTTGAGTCTCCGCTGATTCACTTCGAGCCGGTTCTGGGTGCAACGGGCGACGCGCGGAAATCGTCAATCGGCCCCCCTGTCCGACCCAGGATAGAACATGGGCCGTTGGAGCGAGAAAGAGCTTGAGCATCAACGTGGGTCTGTCGGGGTAACGCAGAAGCCAGAGACCAACGCGGCTTTCCGGCCAGCGAGCAAGAATAGACAGCGCCAGACTTCCTATCACGTTCGACAAATTTCGCTGGTAAACGATTTTTATATCCGTAAACTCAATTTGGTCCAGCAATCTGTGAATCGACTTTGTGGTGAAATGATGGAGATGTCGCGGCAATTCCCAGACATACCAGTATCTGCCAAATACTTTTGGCTCCCAGCAACCGGAGTTTGGGATGCTGAAGAGCAACGTCCCGCCCGGCTTCAGCAAGTCATGTAATTGTTGCAAAGTGTCTCGCGGATCGGGCACATGCTCGATCACCATCCATGCCGTTGCTAGATCGTATAACTCCGATGGAAGTTCGCAGGCTTCAAGTGTTCCACAGTGGACATGCAGGCCGGATTCCTTCGCTATCGCGGCCGGACGCTGCCCAGGTTCTATTCCGGTTGCGATCCACCCAGCGTTTTGCAAACGCTGCAGATAATTTCCTGTCGCGCAGCCCAGTTCCAACGCGCGAGGTTTGTCTGAGTCGCCGCCAGCACTCTGTTCCGGTGTTCTGGCACTGATGCCTGCCGTCGATGCTACCGGCACGGGGTGACTGCGGTCGTCCATCAACCAGTTGTAAAATTGCCTGAGTCCGGGAACATAAAGCAAGGGCAGTATTCGCAAGTACAGCGGGCGCTCAGAGACTCTGCCTTCGTCAGCACTGTCTATTCCCCGATCACTTGCCACAGAAGGCGGAGTCGTCGCCGTTGGAACGGATTGATGCGGGCCGTATTGGTCGGGATAGCAGTCTCCAAGACATTCCAATACTGGGCGAGGATTCATGAACCGATGACCGCAATTGTCGCAGCGTTCAATCGCAAATTCACCCGGTATGCCGCAGAGATTGTCTCGGGATGTCTGAACAACCGAACTTTTCTGCGAACCACAAAGCGGACAGGCGATGCGTTCCAACAGCAGCACATCTGATCCGCCGGCATCTTCCGACTTTTCTCGCCGCCCGTTCACGGGCGATGCTGAATCATTCGACATCGGCAAGCTCCGGACGATGCCATTCTTTGCGAGTTCGAGCCCAGATGATTGTCCAGAGCGGGACCTGCACGCACGCGATCCCCAGCAAGTAGCCTCCCGCGACACCGCTGCAGCCATAGAGTTTTCCAAGCAACACTTGCAACGTCGCCACCGTCAGGCTGGAAATGATTGAGGCGACCAGAAACGGGTCTCGCTTATGGGCTCGCACATACAGGTTGGTACAGAGCGCAAACTGACAAAAAACCATCGCCACCGCAAACATCGCCGTCGGTCCAATCGGCAACATGCGACCAGCTAAACGTTCATACAACCACTC
>JBDNFT010000485.1:0-3993 GCA_041689695.1 Planctomycetaceae bacterium
CATTGAAGACTCAACCCCAGATTATTATTGAGATCCAGAAATACGGACACGAAGTCACCCTGATCCTGCCGAGTCGCAAGTGACGCGAGTTGAGGAACAATTCTGATGTCTGCATCGACGCGACACGGCGTTGCATTAGTTCACGCGACAGCGATTCCATCGCTCGTCGTTGTCGGTTGTGCATTGGCGGCGGCGGCAGCACCGATCGGAGTTTCCATCATTGCCGTGTTCCTGTTTGCCGGGCCGCACAACTGGATGGAAGCTCGGTATTTTCTGACGCGGATGCCAGCGCGCTGGGGCGGACTCGCACCGTATTTTTCATTGGGTCTGGCTGGATCCTTGTTTCTCACCGGGATGTTCGCCGCCCTGCCCAAGCTCGCTGGAGACAATTCGGAACTCGGCCTGATTGTGATTGCAGTCTGGAATTCATTGCTGACAGTCTGGATCATTTCACTCGCTCACCTCCGCAGTCGTCAGAACCCGCGTCGCGATTGGCCGTTTCTGATTCCGATCGGCTTTGGACTGATCGCCGTCAACTGGCTGTCGCCGCTCGCCTGGAGTCTGGCACTTGTTTATCTGCATCCGCTTCTGGCGCTGGCATTCCTGGACCGAGAGTTACAGCGAAAACGTACCTGGCAGAAATCCTTTCGCATTGGTTTACTGCTCATTCCAGTCTGTCTGTTTGGTTTGGCGATGCAGTGGGCAGCCGCTCCGGACGTTGCCGGAAATGATCTTCTGACCTGGCAGATCACGCATCATGCGGGAGCTGGAATCATCCCTGGAGTATCGACACATTTTCTTGTCGCTGCGCACGTCTTTCTGGAGCTTTTACATTATCTGGTTTGGGTCGTGGTGATCCCGCTGGCGGGCAGGCGAAGCGCGTTTTGGCGGATGCGAGACGTCCCACTGGCGCGCCGTTCCGCCAACTGGCGACGACTGCTCTCGACGGTCGTCGTGGCCGGCGCTGTGGTAATGCTGGTTCTCTGGGCTGCGTTTCTGACGGACTATGCCTGGACTCGCAATGTTTACTTTACAGTCGCGATCCTGCACGTCCTGATGGAAATTCCATTCCTGTTGCGTTCGCTTTAAGAAACTTTATTCTCCAAGAGGCACGTGATGGAATATTCGGTCGACGAGCTATGGACGTTTCTTCCTCGCGGTTACCTGCTGACAATCCTGATCGAAATCCCGATTCTGTTGTTCGGCCTGTCGCCGAGTCATCCGCCGGGCAGACCACTGATTGCCGGTTGCTGGTTGACCGCCTGCACCTATCCCGTCGTGATCCTAGTTCTTCCATGGACGGTCGGCGTTCGATGGGGACACTTGGCGTATCTTGTGGTCGCCGAAACATTCGCACCCGTCGCTGAATGCCTGTTGTTTCGTGCAGCCTTCCCGATCCCAACGACTCGCTCTGCTGCTATTCGGGACATGGCAGCAATCGTGGCAGCGAATATCGCGTCGTTCGCAATTGGACTTTGCATCTACGCCTGAGGGCTTACCGTAGCGAAATTTGCGAATTCTTCCGACAATACGAAAACTTGCCGGAAGTACTGGCGACGTTCGCCACTTCTGCAAACCCCAGAACGATCCGTAGTTCATGCCCGCGTCTATTCAAATCGAAAAACTCCCTGCGGCACTTGAAGTCATGCGAGTCGTGATGGCGTTTGAGAACGAACCATTCGTGATTCTCTTCGACAGTGCGGCTCGGCATCGGGAACGTGACGCTCGATATACAATACTGACCGCCGATCCAGTTGCCGTCACGCGTCTCGATTCGGTCGATGAACGCTGCGACGCCAGCCCTTCGGTACATGCTGCGAGTGACAACGCCGCAAGTCACCCGTTCACAACGCTCCGGCAATGGCAAAAACTTCTTCCAGACTTCAACGGCGAAGAACGCAATTCACTTCCTCCGTTCTGCGGTGGCATCGCGGGACTGATGTCCTACGAACTTGGTCATGCGTTCGAACATACACCGCGTCCAGCTATCGACGATTTCAAAGCACCAGCTCTGCTGGCAGGTCTCTTCGACTGGGCCATTGTCTGGGATCATATCAATGGCACAGTGACGCGTTACGTTCTGCAACTTCAAGATGATCACTCTGCGCGCGTCGATCGGGTCGCATGGATTGACGAACGCCTGCAGCTGAATGCCGAACAAGCCGAAACTTCACAAACTGCACCAGTGGCGCATCATGCTCAAGAACCAGGATTGGGTGGCCGGGGCTGGACTGGACAAAGCGAAGGAAGCCCGTGGGTTTCGGGCTATCGCCCTCCATCCCCGGCCACCCTGAAAGTTAATATTGATGCACCTTCAGACGCGGATTCGTCAGTCCCAATCAGTCCACAGTATCATCGCATCGAACCCACGTCCGAAATCTATTCCGATTTCACACGCGACCAATACACAGTCGCTGTGGAAAAAGTCATCGAGTACATTCGCGCGGGTGACGTCTTTCAAGCCAATCTGTCGCAACGACTCATGGCACCGTGGACCGGCACCGCCATGCAACTCTACGCCAGCATTCGCACAAACAACCCTGCTCCGTTTTGTGGCTTGCTAAAGACGGATGAGTTTTCCATCGTGAGCGCATCGCCGGAAAGATTTCTGAAAGTTGATCGACTGCGACAAGTGGAAACTCGCCCCATTAAAGGCACTCGCCGCCGACCTCGATCACCAATCGCCGATCTGTATGCCAGCGACGAACTATCGACCAGCGAGAAAGACCGAGCGGAAAACGTGATGATCGTTGACCTGTTGCGAAACGACATCTCACGATCCTGCAAATCCGGAACCGTGCGCGTCACGGGATTGTGCGAAGTCGAAAGATTTGAGACCGTGCTTCATCTGGTTTCGACTGTCGTCGGAACTCTGCGTGATGACTGCGACGTGTGGGATCTGATGGCAGGTTGCTTCCCCGGCGGATCAATCACCGGCGCTCCCAAAATTCGCGCGATGGAAATTATTGCTGAACTCGAACCGACGGTTCGCGGAGCCTACTGCGGAAGTCTGTTTTTTCTCGGCCCATGTGGCGACTTTGACAGCAGCATTTTAATTCGCACTTTCACACTCAAAGACGGCCTTGTGCATTTCCCCGTCGGCGGCGGTATTGTTGCTGATTCTGTGCCGCTTGAAGAGTATCGCGAAACACTGCATAAAGCGTCTGGCATGATTCGATCGCTGCGATATCCGTGAGAACGAAACGTTGAACATTATTTTTCTAGTAGTCCAATATCAATGACACTACGACAAGTCCTGATTGCTGTCACAGTCTTGCTGCCATTTCCGGCACTATCAGCGGATGAACAAATTAACCCAACCGCTCCGCAGACACCTCAACCAAATATCGTCTGGCTGGTTTCCGAAGACAATTCAGTTCACTACCTGAAACTGTTTTCAGAGCACGGCGCAGAAACGCCGCACATCGCGGCCTTGGCGGAACACGGGCTGACGTTTAACCACGCATTTTCGAACGCGCCTGTCTGTAGCGTGGCTCGCACAACTCTGGCCACTGGTTGCTACGGACCGCGCATCGGCACGCAGTTTCATCGCCGTTCTGTGGAAGTTCCAATGCCGATTGGCCTGCAGATGTTTCCTGAATACCTAAACCAGACGGGCTATTACACAGCCAACAATAACAAGACCGACTACAACGCCACTGCCGGAAAAAACGTGTGGAATGATTCGTCGAAGAAAGCAACCTGGCGAAATCGCAAGGCCGATCAACCGTTCTTCTATATGCAAAGTTTTCCGGTCTGTCATGAAAGTTCGCTGCACTTCACTGCGAAACAGATGATTTCGGAAAAGACAGTGCACAATCCTGATAACGTATTTGTGGCGCCGTATCATCCCGACACGCCGCTCTTTCGGTACACATACGCTCGCTACCTGGACCGCATCCAACAGATGGACGAACAGGTCGGCGCGGTGGTGGAAGAACTCACGAAAGATGGCCTGCTGGAAGACACGTTCATCTTTTATTTCGGCGATCA
>JBDNFT010000486.1:0-2270 GCA_041689695.1 Planctomycetaceae bacterium
TCCGGGCCAGCTTGCTACTGATTTCAAAGGTGCAGAATAACGGATTCAGGAGTTCAGGAATACTGTCCCCCAGGCCGAAAACCTCCATCGCCGCCACTTCAAACCGCATGAGCCACCAAAAACAGCGCGTCCGTGTCAGCGGAGCGATCTCATTCTGCCTGCGTGGAAGCAGCACACTTGCCACTGAAGCCTGGCTGTGCGATGCTCAGCAACCTTAGCTGGAAAATCTGCGCATTTTTCTGCGCACCTTTGCGCACCTTGCGGATCAAAAATTTATGTCTGATGACTCAACGATCAAGGCACTTCTCGAAGCACTGACGATTTCGCCGGACAACGCGCCACTCCGTCGGCATCTGGCTGAATCGATGATGAAGGGCGGACGTAGCGCCGACGCGGAGGCTCAATGGCAGATTCTGGTGCGTAACGAACCGGATTCGCCAGAACTGCGAGTCCGGCTTGCGGACTGTTTTTTCCAACAAGGGAAATACTCACAAGCCGCTGTCGTTGTCGAAGATCTGGTCGCTCGGCGAGACACACCTGCCGCAGCCTTCCTGCTGCATGCGAGACTCCTGTTGCAACAGGGCGATATACAGTTTGCGGTGACTGAGTATCGAGCGGCGGTGAGCGAAGATCCGTCGGTCAAGGATTTGGAACTGGCCAATCGTCTGGGCATTGATGCCGAGCCTGCGTCGGAAGTCGCAGATGGAAAAGTCCGAACAACGTGGCAGGGCGATGATGTGGCTGCTGCCAGTACCAACGATCGCGAAATAGAACGTCCGAGAATCAACTTTCAACAGGTCGGCGGCATGTCTGCCCTGAAGGAAGAGATTCGGATGAAGATTATTTATCCGCTGCAACACGTAGATATGTTCAAAGCGTACGGCAAAGCGATTGGTGGCGGCATCCTGATGTACGGTCCACCCGGATGCGGAAAAACGCACCTTGCTCGAGCCACAGCCGGCGAAATCGGCGCTGGTTTTCTGAGTGTCGGTATCCATGACGTGCTGGACATGTGGCTCGGCAACAGCGAAAAAGCACTGCATGGCCTGTTCGATTCAGCTCGACGAAATCAGCCCAGCGTCATGTTTTTCGATGAAGTGGATGCTATCGGGGCATCGCGTTCGGACATGAAGACCAGCGCCGGTCGACATCTGATCAACCAGTTTTTGGCAGAACTCGACGGCACAGAATCATCCAACGACGGAGTCCTGATACTCGCCGCCACAAATGCTCCGTGGAACCTGGACGCCGCATTTCGGCGGCCCGGAAGATTTGACAGAATCATTTTCGTGCCTCCGCCCGATCGGGAAGGGCGCGCCGAAGTACTGCGTTTATTGCTGACAGGAAAACCGGTGGAGTCCATCGATCATGACGGCATCGCCAGGAAGACTGAGGAATTCTCCGGTGCCGATCTGAAAGCGCTCGTCGATCTTTGTGTTGAAGGCAAACTGGAACAGGCGATGAAAACCGGACGGCCCGAACCAATCTCGACTCGCGATCTGCTGGCGGCTGCAAAAAAAGTGCGACCGTCCACACGCGACTGGTTCAGTTCCGCCCGAAATTATGCACTGTATTCCAATCAGAGCGGTCTTTACGACGATATCCTTCACTATCTGAAAATCAATAAATGAACATTCATCTGGTGCGCGCAATTCACCTGATTCAGCAGGATCGGTTCGAACTTGCGGAAGAGCAACTGCGTCTCGCATTGGCACAGGAATCCAACAATGCCGAATGTCATGCACTGTTATCAGCCTGCCTGACTGAGCGAAAGGAATTCAAGCAAGCGACCGAAGAAGCTCAGCAAGCGATTTTTCACGCTCCTGATCTGGCTCTTGGGCATTTGGCTCTGGCCCGGGTTCTTAGAGCCCGCAATCGACTGAAAGAGGCGCGTGCGGCCGTTCACGAAGCCATTCGAATCGATCCAGCGGACTCTCAAAGTTTCTCCGTGCTGGCGTCAATCGAAGCGGCGAGTGGTCAATGGAAAGCCTGTCGTGATGCCGCTGACCTGGGTCTTGAAGCCGATCCAGAAGATGTGACGTGCGCAAATTACCGCGCGCTGGCTCTCACAAATCTTGGTGACCGAGAAGCCGCCGGACAATCCATTCAGGAAGCGCTGCTGCGTGATCCGGAAAACAGCGAGACACATGCCAACGAAGGCTGGAGGAATTTGCACGCCCAGCGTCCGAACGAGGCGATGCTGCATTTTCAGGAAGCGCTGCGATTGGATCCCAACAGCGAATGGGCGCGGGCCGGAATCGTGGAAGCGA